>DAOMZC010000065.1:0-14529 GCA_035437965.1 Pseudomonadota bacterium | reverse complement strand
AGCCGTACCAGGGACGGCTGCAGGCGCTGATCGACGCTTGGCGCGCCGCGGACGGCAAGCGGAGTCCGTTCGGGCCGCTGCTGGCCGCCGAGCCGGCCTGGCCTGGCGGGCCGCTCGCGCTGCTGCTCCCCGCGCAGTCGGCCCAGGTGTGTCTGCGCACCGTGCTCCTCCGACCCATCCTTCCCTGGCCGGCGCGCAGCGCCCTGGCTCGCCAGCTGGCGCTCGCACTCGCCGATGCGACCGGCCTGCGGCCCGGCCTCGTCCACGGCGAGCTGACTCCGGCCCAGGTCATGGTACTGGCCGAGCCCGGCCAGGAGCTGCGGCTGTGGCTGCGGCTGCCCACCCGACTCGCGGGACTCCTTGGTGACAGCGCGCAGACTCCCATGGCTGAAGGGACAGACTCCGCGGCTCGGCAGGCCGCGCCCGAGCTGTCCGAAGAGGACTCCCGCTACAGCGCGCCGGAGTGTCTCGGCGGAGCCTCCCCAACCCAGAGCAGCGACGTGTATTCACTGGCCGCGATCGTCTTTGAGCTCCTGGGCGGAGATCTGCTTCAGGCAGCGCAGGCAGTCCGCCTGGGCGCGCGCCTGCCGCCCCTGCCGCCCGGTGCCCCGAGCTCGGCCGAGCTTCAGGAGGGCCTCAACGCCGCGCTCAGCCTCGACCCGCGCCGCCGGCCGATCATCAGCGAGCTGGCGCGCTGCCTCGGCGCCTCGGCGCCAAAGCCGGAAGTCCCGGCGCCGCGCTGCACCATCGAGCGACCGCTGCCCGAGGCCGGCACCAGCACCTGCGTCGAGCGCGCCACCGGTGGAAGGCTGCACCTGTACTCGCTGCAGCTCGACCGACTGGTGAACCGCGGGCTGCTGCCGCTGTGCCGGGTCAGCGGACTGCTGCCGGCGCCGGTGACGGTATCCCTGTACCCCGACAAGCTGGCCGTCGAGCTGGCGGCGGGCGGCGATGCAGCGCTGGCCCGCCTGCGGCTTTATCCCGAGGGTGTCGAGGTCGGCAAGGCCCGCCTGTTCCTGGATCCGGACGGCACGGTCTTCGAGCTCGGGAGCCGGACCCAGAACCTGCTGCAGCGCATCGAGTATCAGGCCCTGTCCGATGGCGGTCGTGACACCGCGGAGCTTCCGGCGCTCGCCCTGCGGCTGCGCCTGCCGCGCCGCGGCCGGGCGGCGTTTCTGTGGACCCGCGACCTGCGCAGCGGCGACCTGCACGTCTGCTGCACCCACATCGCAGAGTGAACCATGCCGAGCCCCTCCAGTAGACCTTGGGAAAGGAATGAAATGGACAACCAGCTGATCATTCAGTCCAGCCAGCCGCCCAGCCAGACCGCGTGCAAGGATCTGCGCTCGGAGATCACCTATGAGCTGGTCTCGGGCTCGGACTCCGAGATGAGCATCGTCCCGACGCTCCTTGGGCGCGGCCGGTTCGCCAAGGTCTACAAGGCCTGGCAGCGCAGCGCCGGCCACAACGTACGACCGGTCGCGATCAAGATCCTCCATGAGAACATCGAGCAGCGCAGCGAGCAGCTGTTCCTGCAGGAAATCAGCCTGCTCAAAAAGCTCACCTCGGCCTCTGGCGTCAACGTCATCAGCGTCCTTGACATCCTGCAGCTCGGGCCGATGGTGATGTGCGGCAACTGCGGCCAGATCTACCACCCGCGCTGCCCGCGCTGCGGCGAGCACCTGCTGGAGCGCTACGATCCCAAGCACGAGGCCTACTCCGCGCTGCGCTGCAAGGACCAGATACGCTGCAAGTACATAGTCTCTGGGGAGCACATCCTGAACAGCGCCTTCGCGCTTTTTCAGTACCCCGCCAAGACCTGCTGCACCAAGGATCAAGGGGCGCGGGCGCAGCGCGGGACGCTCATCAACTTCGTCGATCGCGACGCCGTCGTGATGGAGCTCTTGGAGCAGGGGCTGCCGCACTTCCACGAGAGCCGCCGTCGCACCTACGCCCGCCTGTGCCGCCAGCACGGAATCCTCCTTCCGGAGTCCTATGATGAAGCGGGCGAGTCGGCGCCGCCGGTCGCTCCGCCCGCCGCGGCGCAGCTCAATGCGCCGCAGCTCAACACGCCGCTCCTGCGCGCCGCTCTGCCCGCCGAGCTCGCGTACATCCAGAAGGTCATGCTGCTGGAGAAGGTCTTCCTCATGGTCCAGCTGGCCGAGTCGGTCGCCTGGCTGCACGGCGAGCAGCAGATCATTCACAAGGACCTCGCCCCCGACAACATCATGATCGCCGCCCTGCCCGACCCCGCCGAGGTCGACGACGACTGGCGCGGACTGTCGGTGGGCGGACTGGACCAGGCGCTGACCAGCCTGGCCACCTACCCCAGCTTCTCGGCTCAGGTGATCGACTTCGGACTCGCCGATCAGCTGCAGCTTACCCGCAACTGGTATGAGGAGCCGGTACAGAACATCGCCACCGAGAAGCGCGCCTACCTGTCGCCCGAGGCGCTCAACCGCAAGCGGCACATCTATCAGCGGCTCGACTTCGATCCGGCGACCCGCCGGTTCGTCATTCCCGAGGTCCTGCGCCCCGACAAGGACGGCGAGCTGTCCATCAAGCCCGGGGATCTGCTTGTCGATGAGAGCGATCCCACCCACGGCTACTGCCTGACCGTCACCGCGGTCGAGCAGGACGCGCAGGACCGGCGGCTGTTCCGCGCCACCTTCGCCGGGGAGATTCCGCCGTGCCCGCAAGCGCGCCAGTTCGATCTGCTGCACCCGCTTGGCGAAGCGCACGACATCTACGCGCTCGGGGCGATCTTCTACTTCATCCTCACCGGCGATCACACCGGAGTCGCCAAGCTGGTGAACATCATCGGCCCGCTGCAAGACAAGCCCGAGCCGCTGCGCCCTGAGGTCCTGGCCGCCAAGATTCCTTCCTATCCGCTCGCCCGCGACCGCCTGCCCGAAAAGTACTTCGGCGATGAGCTGCTCATCCTGATCCTGCGCGCGATGATCCGCGGCCTGCCCGAAAGCTTCGTCGCAAGCCGAGTCGAGCGCGGCCCCGAGCCAGCCCGCAAGCTGCTGCACGAGACGCGGCGCCTTTACAACCTGATCAAGGCCGAGGTCCTGTCCGAGCCGCACCTGCGCCAGCTCGAAGAGGTAAATGGCTCCTACGGCCAGCTGCACCGGGTCTACGGTCAGCTGCGCGAGTCGCACCAGCTGCAGGCACAGAATCTGCAAGGACTCCGTAGTGCGAATGAGGTTCTGCAAGCGGAGAACCTGCGGGTCAATGCCCGATCGCAGCGTTTGGTGCAGGGGATGTCGGGGGGGATTGTGCTGTTGTTGATGCTGGGGGCGGGGGGGTATTACAGGTTGGTCAGCGGCGGGGGGGAAGGGAAACAGCATGGGCAGAAGCGGGTTGCTGAAGACAGGGGGCAAGGCGCGGAACCGACGAAGAAGCAGAGCAGCGGCCAGGTGCAGACGGCAAAGGCTGGTTGAAAAGAGGAGTTGAGACAGTGGGAATGTTCAGCGCATTTAAGGGGTCGGTCGTTGCAGTCCTGCTGGGGATAGTGGGGCTGTGTGCAGGGCCGGTGGGGGCGCAAAAAACGCCGCGGCTCCTTTTTCTGGGGATCAGCAAGGATGGTCGCCCCAGCTTGACGGCCGAAAACGCCGTGCAGCTTCGGCTTGGGGGTCTTGACGTTTCGGTAATGAGGCGCAAAGAAATTCCTGCGAGCCCGTGTGAGCAAGCAGATTGCTTAGCATCAGCGCTTTCTACTGTGCCGGCGGAACTCGCTCTCGTCGGGCGGATTCTAAAGAGCGAACATGCTTGCTTAGCCACATTATGGCTTACCGTCGCTAAAAGCGACAAAAAGCCAACCGAACAAGAAATCATCTGCCGCTCTGATGCTAAGGAAGATGAACTCGATGCCAGTTTAGCCGACAGTGCTGCGACAATGATAGAGGACTACTTAAAAGACAGAAAATTAAGGCCAAATCCAGAAACCGAAGACGCTGTTCCTATAATTAATGACAATAAATTTATTCAATTAGAAAGTAAACGAATTTGGAAATGGGATTGGAAACGAAAGTCAACAATAATAGTCCTTGGCTTATTATTCGCAGGTAGTTTGGCGGCAACAACTGCATTGGCTGCTCGTGACCAACAAATTGCATGCAGATCTGGTGAGCCTTGCTTCACGGCGAAAAACATAACAGATAATTATACCATCGTTAATTCTCTGGCATATAGTTATAAAAATGAAACAATAATTACAGGAGCAGTTTCTGGAATTTTCGCGACAGGCTTTGGAATTGCAGTGTTAGTTCGTTAGAATCAACCCGACCAAACAAGGATAAACCAATGTTGAAATATGCCTGGCTCATGATAGCGTTGATACTTTCAAGTTGCGATCAGTACACAACGAGTACGTTCAAGATAGAGTATGACATGGCAGTAGGTTTGCCTGTGGTGACAGAAACATCAGATAAATCCGTTACGATTTCTGCTTTTCAGATAAAGGCAATTGAGAAATTATCTTCTTCTGATCCTCGATTTAAGACGATGGAACCATGCCAAAATGGCGACATTAAAAAAGACAATAATCTCGCTAAAATAGAAATACGAGATCAATGTATATCCGATAAAGGGATCTACAATAGTGCTTGTTCATCGGTGTTTAAAATTGAATTAGATTCTCTAGATGGAATGAATCAACTGCCCGACATGGTACCAAAGAAAATTCAAATCAATGGATCACATTCCTCAAAATCCTTCCTCAGTCTTGAAGATAAAGATCACTATATTTATTGGATTGATACCATGGAAGTATTCACTGAAGTGGGAAGCAACATTAACTCCGTAGGATTTATTTATGGCCATGAACCAGGTAAGAATTTTCCAATACAGTTTAATCGGGATATCCTTCCTGAAACTCATGGTCTCGTGAGGAATATTTTCTTGAAATACACAAGACAATGCTATAATAAGGACTTCGATTTGAGCAAGAATAAACTTCCTTTCACAGACTTGGATCACACCATTTATACAATAAGTTCTATTGACTATCAAATAACCAATAAAAAATAGAACCAACAGAAATGAACTCTACAAACCAAAATCAAGCATACAAACTGCCCACCTCAGTCTGTATAAAGAAAATACCATGGCTGGTCCACAGCAGCTCTGCATCGAGTAAGCAGTGGAACCCGATTCTCGATCGTCTCCCATCCCTGCAGGACACCCATGCAGAGATCGTCCACGAGTTCCACGCCGACTCCCCGGACGGCAGCTACCTCCTCTGCGAGCGCATCGAAGGCGACTCCCTAGCCGACATCCTCGATCGCGAGCGGCGCCTCCCATTGGAAGTCGTCCGCTCCATCACCCGCCAGGCCGCCTCCGCCCTGACCGCCGCCCACGATCTCGGCCTGACCCACGGCAACCTCTCCCCCAGCGCCATCGTGATCCAGCGCCCGGCCTCCACCGATGCCGAGGTCTCAGTCAAAGTCCGCGACTTCGGTCTCGGCAAGCCCCTGGGTCCCGAGCTGTTCGGCGCCCTCGGCTACCTCGCCCCCGAGCAGGTCGATCCAAAAGAGCCGCGCCCCGAGCCCACCCCGCTCAGCGATCAGTTCGCCCTGGCCGTCATCGCCTTCGAGATGCTCGCCGGTCGCCGCGCCTTCATCGGGGATTCCATCGATGAAATCGCTCCCAAGCTGCGCGAGGATCCGGTCCACTTCCAGATCCAGGGCGTCAGCAAAAAGGAATCCCAGCGCATCATCAGCGGGCTGCATAAGGCCATGGCGCGGCTGCCGGGGGCGCGCTTCGCCAGCTTGGGTGAGTTCGTCGCGGCGCTGGAGGCGCGGGTGCAGAACCCGCGCAGCCGCGCTTCAGTCCTTGAGGCTTCGCGCCTGGCACCGGAGCATGAGCCGCCGCTCCAGCTCGGCTCCTCGGTCGCCAAGGCCCTGGTGGTGGCGTCCAAGAGGCTTCCGGGGCCGCTCGACCAGGTGCGGCCGGGACAGGACGCGCAGACGATTACGCTGGTGCGCTCGACGAGTACGCATACCGCGCAGACTGCGACGATACCCATGCTCCCGCGGCTGGAGCTGCAGGTCAACGTCCAGACTACGATCGCCAACAAGAACGAAAGTCAGGTGAATGTAGTCCTGCCGCCGCCGGTCGCGCCCGTGGTCGCCGCGTACCACAGGCTGAAGGAGCGCCGCGTCCTCTTTGGACTGGTGCTGGGCGCCGTACTTACCGCAGGGCTACTGTGGGGCTTCATGAGAATCAAGAGCGATGACGCACCGAGCCAGGGCCGCCCCGCTCAGCCGCCTCCTGCTCTTATGGATGATGTCTCGGAAGTGGTACCGCCTCAGCCCGCGGTCAAGGCTCCGGCGGCCGCTCAGCCAAGCCGCCCTGCGCCCGCGGACGTACACAAGCCGCATCCGAAAACTGGCTCCTCCACTCGCCCAAAGCTCAAGAAGCTCGCCCTTAGCTGCATGTCCGACAACCAGCTGGCAAAGGCCCTCAACCAGCAGAAGAGCTTGTGCAGCAACAACCTCGATGAGAAATCGCGCGGCCGCGAGCTGATCATCCCATACATCGTGTCCGCCGACGGTCGTCCGATATTCGACAGCAACCTGCCGTCACGCCCACCGGCGACTCTTTTGCGGTGCTTGCGGGAGTTTGTCACCAGCGCCCACAAGTCCGAGTTCGGTACGCTGCCCAAGCTCGGGGGCGTCCTGCGCTGCACGATCAATTAAGGAGAATCCCCCATGGCAACTTTCAAGCTGACCCGCCTGCTGCTCCCCATTCCGCTGTTGTTCACGGCCGCCTGTGACATGTGGATCCGCGACCTCGTCCGCGACGAGCTGGCAGGTCTCAACACCAAGACCGCGACGACCAAGCTCAGCGTGGACAAGGTTGCAAGGCGCCTCGATCAGCTCGAGGGACACCTGGCCTACTGCTCGGACGAGGTCAAGTCGCTCCTCAGCAAGGTGCAGAAGGAGTGCATGGCGCGCGAGGTCTGCACTCCCAATGACGCCAACATCCAGGTCGAGGTGCTGCGCATCGATCCCTCCAAGCAGGGCCGCTTCCTGTCTCTGTTTCAGGAGCGCAAGCACCTGGCGTTCTACTTCCCGGATCACTCGCGATCGCTCACCGATGTCGAAAAGAAGTCGCTGCGCGATCTGATAAAGCCCACCTGGCTGGATGACGGCGAGCGCCACACCCGCTTCCTGGTCGTGTCCAACCTGGAGGACAGCACCAAGGGCGCGCTGTCGCGGGCCGAGCGCCGCAGCTGGAAAGTCATCGACGCCATCGCCGAGATCAGCCGCGACGTGCAGCTCCCCGCCGAGCCCCCCCAGCCTCCAGGGCCACCGTCCAAGGGGGGAGAGACCGGCCTCTCGCGCAGCGCGGCGGCGACTCCGCGGTCCGCGGACTCCGTACTGGTGGCCGCCACCGGAGTACTGTCCCTGCCCGCCGACCGCGCCAGCGCGGCGGGTGCGCCTGCCGCGGCCGAGCCAGCGCTGAACCCGGCCAAGGACATCGTACGTAAAGGACGGGTCCTGAACTGGATCTTTCCGTTCTCGGTTCCGGGAGAGATCCTGCGCGTTGAGGATCGCCCGAAGGTGGAAGACAAGCTGGGGCGCAGCGTCTGGGTGTACCGTGTGGACTGCTAGCCTGCGCAAGCTACTGGCGATAGCGACGCTGTGCACCTTTCCGCTGCGCGTCGAGGCGGCGCCCGCCGAAGACCTGGCGGCGCTCAACCAGAAGATCGCGATGTACGGCCGCGAGCAGAAGCTCCTGCACGCCCGGCTCGCCTTTGACGGGGTCGCGCGCGTAGAGCCGCTCAGCGGGCGAATTGTCGAGGCGCGGCTACACAGCAGCGGGCGGCCGATGCTGATTCACCTGTGGTCGGTGCACTGTCCGCCGTGCGTACGCGAGCTGCCGGCGCTCCGTCAGGTCATGGCCCACCTGCGCATGGAAACCGGACTGCGCGTGGTCTTCATCTCGGAGGATCTGCCGAGCGCGCTGACCGCATTCCTGAAGTCGCACGGCGCCAACCTCCCCGAAGCCGAGCACTGGCTAAGCGGCCCGAGCAGCGGCCTGCGCATCGATCTGCATGACAGCGGCCAGCCCATGACCCTGCTGGTTGATGCCAACCTCGTAGTCCGCCAGGCGTTCGTGGGCCTTGTCTCCGAGCGCCGCAACGAGCTGTTCGCCGGCGCCTCGCGCCTGCTCCGCAGCCTGACCGGGCACCCGCGCCCGCGCGCTTCCTGAGACGCTGCCTGACCCGCGCACCGCGGCCCGTTTCCAACTCCGGTTTCCAGTTCCAACCTCCATCACCAGCTTCACCATACGGGTCGCGCGCCCTACACCGCACCCTGCAGTGACGAAGCTCCCGAGGTGCCCCCGTGGACCCGCTCAGACAAGATATCTCGACGGAAAGTACAACCCCAAGAGCACTCCTGCGGCAGTTCAGTACCTGGGAGTCTGCAGCGGGAGTCCGATTTAGTGGCGACGCTCGGACGCGAGCTGACGGCACATACTTTGCGTAAAGGGCTGGCCATGGATCGGAGCGACTGTCTTTCATCGGCCGAAGACCCAAACCTCGGCCGGACCCTGCGGGATCGATACCGCATTGATGAGCGAATCGGCAGCGGCTCGATGGGCGCCGTCTACCGCGCCTGGGATCTGCTTCGCGAGCAAGCCTGCGCCGTCAAGCTGCTGCGGCTGCAGGTCGCCACGCGGGAGTCGATCGTCATCCGCTTCTGCGATGAAGCCCGGATCGTCGCGCGCCTGTGCCACCCGAGCATCGTCGAGCTGTACGATCAAGGTGAGGACCCCGATGGGACCCTGTTCCTGGTCATGGAGCTATTGCGCGGCCAGGACCTGTACGAGTACCTGCGCGCCAAGCCGCGCCTGCCGCTGTGTCGCACGCTCGAGATCGTCCGCCAGATTGGCAGCGCCCTGCACACGGTCCACCTGTCCGGGGTCGTCCATCGGGACATCAAGCCCCGGAAGGAGAGCGCCCGAGGGAGGGGATTCGGATATCGTTCCGCAGGTAAGCGCAGCCCAGGCAATTTCACGGCGCTGCCGCGGAGCGGTCCGCTGCGGGACGATCCCTACCGTGCTGCTTCGTCCTGGCGCGCAAGGCGCGCCGCCAGGGCCTGTTTCAGGCTGGCGTACGACTTGATGCGCGCCACCAGCTGGTCGGCCTGCGCGAGGGTCTTGGCGAGGACCGGCGAGACTCCCGAGAACACGCACGAGCTGCCGAGCAGCTCCACCGCGCAGACGATCCGCAGGAGCTCGGTGAGTGAGCTCGGGCCGAGCGCCGCGGTGCCGGTAAAGTCGAGGATGACCGTGCGCGCGCGGTGCGAGACGACCATCCCAAGCAGCCGCTCGGCCATGTACTGCGCGCGAGCTCGATCGATGCTGCCGATGATCGGCAGGGCGAGCGTCCGATCCCACACCTCGATGACCGGCGAGGACAGGAGCAGCAGCTCGGACTGCTTCTGCGAGACGACATCGAGCTGCCGGCTCAGCTGCCGCTCGTTGGCCAGGCTCCCGTACACGGCGCCGGTCACGCTGGCGGCATACCTTAGCAGCGCGATGTGCGAGTCCGAGAAGACGCCCGGCCGGCAGCTCGCCAGACCATAGGCACCTACGCACCCCTGGCTGCTGAGCACCGGCACATACAGGCGAGAGCGCACCTTGAAAGACCGCCCCTGGCTGTCCAGGGTGCGCTTCTCTTCATCTGTCTCCGTATCGGCGACGTGCACCATCTTGGCGTTGCGAATCACCCACCCGGGATGCCGGTCGGGCGCGGTGCGCTCCGCCTCTGCACGCTCGGACTCGGAGAAGCCGCGGGCAGTGACCAGCCGCAGCCGACCCGACTCCGGGTCGATCAGGAAGAAGCCGGTGTACTCGACGTCGATCACTCCCTCCAAGACGGCAACCACCGCCAGGGCCATCTCCTCGAAGCTGCGCACGAACGCGAGCTTCTCGGCGATCTCCGTCAGCAGAGAGACCAGCGCCAGGGCGCGGGGGTCTGTTGCGAGCTCCAGTTGCATTGCTCCACTTCAGCCGACGCCGACGGCTGCCAGACCGGCGCGGGCGCACTCCTCGTCTTTGGTGTAGTGCCCCCCAGAGACCCCGATGGCGCCCACGGTCTGACCGCTGGCCTGGATCGGGAATCCGCCGCCGAACATCGTGAACTGGTCGATCGACTGGCAGCCGTGCAACAGGATCGGATCGTCTTTGACAAAGTCATGCCAGGACTTCCCGGTCGGAATTCCGAAGCCCACCGCGGTCATTCCCTTCTTGATGGCGACACCGCCGGCAACTAGCGGCGCGCCGTCCATGCGGCTGAAGGCCTTGAGGACGCCGCTCTCATCGACGATCGCGGTGGCGATCTGGATGCCGAGCTCGCGCGCCTTCTGCTCGGCTGCGCTGATCATCTGCTGGGCCATGCTGCAAGAGATTGAATGCTTCACAAAGGTATTCTGATTGCTCATAAATTGACTCCTCAGCGAGCCTTGTAACAGGGGTTCGGCATGAAGTAGACAGGTCTGCTCGGCTATCATACCTCGCCTACCGAACGTTACCCAACAAATCACGACGGCTATTCCGGGGCGGCGCAGGAACTCGGGCCACAGGGAGCTATGGCGGGCGCCTGGGACTGCCAAGTTCCGGTCGGCCTGCGATATGGCCGTACACGGCCCGACAGTCAGGCTCCCGTTTGCTGGGTCAATGGACCGCGGAAGGCTGTGAAACAAATTTGTTTCACGTTCTGGCCGGCACGAACGCCTATCCGGCTCTTAACGCCGCCGGCCCGGTGCCCTGCCAAGGCCCAGCTGCTTCATCCGCCGCCACAGCGTCACCCGACTGATGCCCAGGAGCGCGGCGGCCTCGCCGGGATGACCGCCCGCCTGAAGCAGCGCCCGCCGGATCCGAGCCTCCTGGTTCCCGCCCGACCCGGCCGGCCCAGTATCGGCCGGGGTGCTGGGCGAGGCGGTGGGCTGCTGGCTGCCGCCGAGCTCCGGGGGTAGATCGGCGATCTCCAGCACAGCCCCGTCGCCGACGACGAAGGCGTACTCGATGGTGTTGCGGAGCTCGCGGACGTTGCCCGGCCAGTCGTGCCGCATAAGGGCCGCGGCGGCGCCGGCGGAGATCCGCTCGATGCGGCGCGGCGAGCGATGGTTGAGCTCCTCGATGAAGCGCTCGGCGAGGAGCCGCACGTCGGGACGCCGCTCGCGCAGCGCGGGAATGAAGATCGGCACCACGCGCAGGCGGTACATCAGGTCGGCGCGGAAGCGATTCCCTTCCACCTCGGCGCGCAGCGCCTTGTGGGTCGCGGCGACGATGCGCACATCGACGGCGATCGGCTCGCGGCCGCCGACGGGAATGACCGTCCGCGTCTCGAGCACCCGCAAGAGCTTCGCCTGCACTTCCAGCGGCATCTCCGCGACTTCATCGAGAAAGAGGGTGCCCTTGTTGGCCAGGCGGAAGTGGCCGGGGTTGTCGCGCACTGCCCCGGTGAAGGCGCCGCGGACGTGGCCGAACAGCTCGCTCTCCAGGAGGCTCGCCGGCAGCGCCGCGCAGCTGATGGCGTGAAACGGACCGCTGTGCCGCGGCGACAGCTCGTGCAGCGCCCGGGCCAGGAGCTCCTTGCCGGTCCCGGTCTCCCCGCGGAGCAGGACCCGCGCTTCGCTCTGGGCGGCCTTCTCGACGATCCTGAACACCCGCTGCATCGCCGGGTCGCAGGTCCACAGGCCGTGGAACTCCACCAGGCGGTGGCGCCCGGCGACCGCCGCATCAGCGGCGCGGCGAGAGAGGCGAGGAGCGCGCGACTTCATCATGAGCCGCCTATTTCACCATGTTTCACTTTTGTTTCAAATCCTGAAACATTCAGCCCCCTGCGCACGCATCGCTGATGATGCTCGCCGAGGAAGCGGCGCCAGCAGCTGGCGCGGCCGCCGGCACAGAACCTGCTTTGTATCTCTTGCATGAGCTTTCCAGTCTTGAAGACGAACCGTGACAGGCTCGCGGCGGTGGCGCTGCCGGTGCTGGCGCTGCTGGCGCTGACCCCATTTGTCGGTGCAGCTCTGGGGCTCGGGGCCGGGGTGGCGCTGGCCGTGATCCTGGGTAACCCGTACCAGGCCATCACGCGCCGCCTCACCCAGCCGCTCTTGTCGCTGGCGCTGATCGGCCTGGGCGCCGGCATGGATCTGCGCGTCGTGCTCGCGGCGGGGGCTCGCGGCGTCGGTTATACGGCGGCCAGCATCGCGGTGTGCCTGCTGCTCGGACACCTGCTGGCGCGGGTGCTGCGGGTGCCGCAGGTGCAGGCGCTGCTGGTCACGGTGGGCACCGCGATCTGCGGCGGCAGTGCGATTGCCGCGGTGGTGCCGATCCTGCGGCCCAAGGATCACGAGGTTTCGGTCGCGCTGGGCACGGTGTTCCTGCTCAACGCCGCGGCGCTGCTCATCTTCCCGCCGCTCGGGCGCGCTCTGGGCCTGAGCGAGTCGAGCTTCGGCCTGTGGTCGGCGCTGGCGATCCACGACACGAGCTCGGTGGTCGGCGCCGGGACGGCCTACGGTCCGCAGGCGCTGGTGGTGGCGACGACAGTGAAGCTGGCGCGGGCGCTGTGGATCGTCCCGCTGGCGCGGGCGCTGGGGGCGTGGACGCGCAGCCGCGGCGCCGCTCCGGCGGAAGGCAAGGCGCGGCGCCCGTGGTTCATCCTCGGCTTTCTCGCGGCGGCGGCGCTGGTCACGCTGGTCCCGGCGCTGCGTCCGGCCGGACAGCTGGTGGCGCGCGGCGCCCGGCAGGTGCTGGTGCTGACGCTGCTTCTGATCGGCAGTAACCTCAGTCGCGAGGCGCTGCGAGCGGTGGGGCCGCGGCCGCTGGCGCACGGGGTCCTTTTGTGGTTCCTCATGGGCGCGCTGACCCTGCTGGGGATCCAGCTCGGGTGGATCGGGATCTGAGCTCCGCCCGCCGAGCCCTGGCGGCACGGCGGTTGGGTGCGGGCGGCGCGCGCGTTTTGCGCGGGCTGCAGGCCCAAGCGCTGTATCATCCCAGCTAGTGTCCGCCCTCATCTGGACGCCCTGGGAGGTCGCCATGCAGGTACGTCGCGCCGCAGTCCTTTCACTTTTGCTCTTCACGGTCCTTGGCAGCCCGCTCGCACCGGGAGTAGCGGCGGCGGCCAGCCCGTGCCCCAACCTGACGCTGCTCCTTGATACCTCGGGCTCGATGCTGGAAAACCCGGCGGGGCCGGTCGGGGTCATGGACCCGACGCCGAGCAAGCGCAAGTGCAACGTCGCCATCGCCGCCCTGAGCAAGCTGGTAAGCCAGTACGACGGCGTGCTGCCGATCGGGCTGTCGCTGTTCCCCTCCGACGGGATGTGCGGCAGCGCCAAGCTGAACATCGCGCCGGCGCTGTTCACCGGGCAGAGCATCAACAGCCTGCTCAATTCCAGCGCGCCGACGAGCTTCGTGCCGGACACGCCGACCTCGGCCTCGATCAGCAGCCTCGCCGGCATGGCGCCGCTGAAGGATCCGGCGCGCGGCCAGTACATCCTGCTGCTTACCGATGGTCGCCCCGAGTGCGCCAACGGCTCGGAGAACGTCACCAAGACGGTCGCGGCGCTGCAGGCGGCGGCCCGCGCCACGCCGCCGATCAAGACGTTCGTCGTCGGGTTCGGCATGCTCGACGCGACCTCGCAGGCGGCGATGAACCAGATGGCAGACGCCGGCGGCGTGCCTTCCGGCGACCCGACCTACCATTACTATCAGGCGGGCGACGCCGCTTCGCTCGACGCGGCGCTCGGCAAGATCCTGGTGACGATCTCGGGGGAGCTCGGCAGCGCGATGTGCGATGACAGCTGCTACTCCGTGGGCTGCCCGGTGGCGGGCGAGAAGTGCATCGGCCGCATGTGTCAGAAGGATCCGTGCGCCGGGGTGAGCTGCGCCGCCGGACAGTACTGCTACACCGACGGCACGAGCGCCGGCTCCTGCGTCCCGGTCTGCCCGACCGCGTGCGCCGCCGGGACCTACTGCGACCGCGGCCAGTGCGTCACCGCGCCGTGCGGGGCGCCGTGCGGTCCGGGCAAGCTGTGCAACGAAGCGACCAAGCTCTGTGAGGTCGATCCGCAGTGCGCGACGCTCACCCCCAAGTGCGTGGCGCCGCGCGGCTGCATCGCCGGCAAGTGCGTCGATGATCCGTGCGCCAGCAGCTTGATCAGCTGCCCGGCAGGCTCGACGTGCACACCGTGGAAGGGAACGTGCCAGTCCGATGGCAGCAACCTGCCGCCGATCGACGATCCGGGCGGCACGGTGGCCACCAGCGGCTGCAGCTGCGACCTGGCGCACACTCATAAGGAGTCGATGGGAACCGCGGTGCTGGCCGCGCTCGGTCTTGTCGCCGCGCTTCACCTGCGGCGTCGCCGGTCGCGCCGACAGGCCGCTTGACCGTCCTCCCAAAGCGGCTCCGGCGCCCGCAGATTGAGTCCTGGGGCGCCTGAGGGTGTCAGATTGGCCCGGTGTGTCAGTTTCGCCTAGCGCGACAGGAGCGCGCTGGGAGGGCAGCCA
>DAOMZC010000064.1:0-14727 GCA_035437965.1 Pseudomonadota bacterium | reverse complement strand
CAGCCGTGGGCGGCCGAGCTGACCATCGACTGCCACGCCACCAACGGCTCGGTGCACCGCTACGCGCTCACCTACGACACTCCGCACACCTGCATGAGCGGCCGCGGCGAGCCGATCGCCTGGATGCGGCAGACGCTGCTGCCCGAGGTCACGCGCCGCATGCGCGCCCACACCGGCCTCGAGACCTTCTTCTACGGCAACTTCATCACCGACGAGGGCGGCCACGGCGCCGGCTGGACCACGTACACCCATCACCCGCGCTTTGGCAGCAACTACCGCGGCCTCACCAACCGCTGCGATCTGCTGCTTGAGACCTACGCCTACATACCCTTTGAGCAGCGCGTGTACACCACCTACCAGTTCCTGCGCGAGACGCTGCAGTTCGCCGCCGAGCGCGCCGAGGAGCTCGGCGAGCTCGTCGCCCGCTGCGCGCTGCCGCCGCCCGAGGTCGCGGTGCGCTACGAGCTGCACGACGAGCCGCAGCCGGTGGCGATCCTCACCCGCGAGCCGCGCGAGCTCGCGGGCGAGCCGACAATCTTGCAGCTGCCGCACCGCTGCCGATTCGTCGGCAGTGAGCTGGTGCGGCGGCCGCTCGCTTATCTGGTACCGCCGCGGGTCGCGGCGCTCCTGCGCGGCCACGGTCTGGCGGTGCGGACGCTGGAGCGGGCGAGCGGCGCCGCGATGCAGAGCGCGACGATCGAGTGCGTCGAGTGTGAGGGCAGCCGCAGCATCCTGGAGTCCTCGCTGGGCGAGCAGCAGCTGCAGGTCTCGTGGCGCGACGGCGAGCGCGAGCTGCCCGCCGGCTCCCTGCTGGTCCCGACCGAGCAGCCGCTGGGGGCGATCGCCACCTACCTGTGCGAGCCGCGCAGCGACGATGGCCTGCTGGCCGCCGGGCTGCTCGACGAGCCGCGGGCCGGCGCGCCGTTCCCGGTCGAGCGGGTCACCGCGCTGTCCGACTGACCCGCGGCTGCGCCGGTCCATAGTGGATGCAGGGTGCCCGCCGGGGGTGGTAAGCTGCCTCATGACCACGCTCGCGCGCTCCCCGATCACCCTGTGCGGCTCCATCTCCCATCACCCGGCGCCGCTCGGCGCGGCCATGCACAACGCCGGCTATAAGGCGCTCGGACTCGATTTCACCTATGTCCCCTTCGGCGTCACCGACCTTCAGGGGGCGATTGCCGGCATGCGCGCGCTCGGCATCCGCGGCTTCGGGGTGTCCATGCCGTTCAAGCGCGAGGTCATGAAGTACCTGGACGACATCGAGCCGCTGGCCGCCCGCATCGGCGCCGTCAACACGGTGGTAAACGACGGGGGGCGGCTGACCGGCTACAACGCGGACGCGGCGGGGGCGGCGGCGGCGCTTGCCGAGGTCACCGCGGTCGCGGGCAAGCGCGTCCTCATCATCGGTGCCGGCGGGGCCGCGCGCGCCGTTGGCCACGCCCTGCATGAGCAGGGCGGCCGGCTGCACGTCATCAACCGCGACCGCGGCGCGGCCGAGGAGCTCGCGGCGACGATCGCCGCTACCGCCGGCGACCTCTCCGAGCTGCAGCGGCCGCTGGACTACGACGTGATCATCCACTGCACGGCCGTGGGCATGGCCGACTCGCCGGGGATGCTGGTGCCGGAGTCGGCGCTGCACCCGGGCCTGGTGGTGATGGACATCGTGTACAAGCCCGTGCACACGGCGCTCCTCGCCGCCGCCGCGCGGCATGGCGCCCGGACCGTGCACGGCGGCCGCATGCTGCTAAACCAGGCCTTCCGGCAGTTCGAGCTGTACACCGGCCACCCCGCGCCGCGCGCCGCGATGGCCGCGGCCCTGGAAGCTCGCATCGGCGGCCCGCCGGCCTGAGCGGCTCCTGCTGCGCGCCTGTAAATGAGCCGCGATGGGGGCTCGCATCAGCGGCCCGCCGGCCTGAGCGGCTCCTGCCGCGCTCTTGTCCGCTCGCCGCGATGGGAGCTCGCAGGCGAGCGGACCGCTCTAGTGAAACGCAATAGCGATCGGGGCGGACGGCGCTGCTCAGCCGAGGATCAAGGGCGCGCAGGTGGATACGCCGGCGCCGACGATGCGGTAGGCCGTGCTGTCCTGGACGACGTCGTTGGTCTGGGTCGCCGGGTTGAAGCGGCGAACCTGGTTCTTGCCGTTGCTGGTCACGAACTGATAGTAGCGCCCGCCCCAGTGCGCGAACGCCCAGGCATTGGGCTGGGCGGGCAGGGGGGCCAGCTTGAACGTGGTGTCGAACGCGCCGCTGGTCTTGTTGATGCGCACGATGAGGTGCTGATCCATGGTGCTGCTCGGGAAGTAGCCGAACAGCTCCGAGGCGCCGGTCCCGCTCATCTCGGGCGAGGCGGTGACGCCGGCGGGGAAGTCGGCGAACTTGGCCAGCGTCAGGGTGAGCGGATCGATCTTGGCCAGCCCGTTGGTGCCGCCGATGCCGTTGCTGCCGACGTAGAGCGTCTCGGAGCGCGAGCCCGAGGCGTCCGAGACGAAGCCCATCCCGAAGCGGGTAAAGCCCATCTGGCTGGCGGTGTAGCCCGAGGGCGTGCACGAGGCGTCCTTGGGGCTGACGAAGTAGATGTTGCCGTCGTTATAAAGGACCCACGCCCGCGCCTTGCGATCGACGGCCATCGAGAACGGCGTGGCGCCGCTGGTCGTGCAGTTGAGCTTGCCGATTACCTTGAGCGCCTTCGGGTCGCTGTCGATGCGCGGCTCGAAGCTGAGGAAGTTGTTGTCGACGTCGACGACGTAGACGAACTCGCTGGCGGCGACCTCGCACGAGTCGACGCACGAGCCGTTCTGGCAGGTCTGACCGAAGGAGCACATGGAGGTCAGCGGGCCGATCTGGCCGGTGTCGGTGCAGCTGTGGACCTCGAGGTTGTTGTTGGCGCAGACGCTGGTTCCCGGCGAGCAGTCGATGCAGCCGAGCGTCGCGTCGCAGGACTGCGCGAGGCCGCAGCTGGTCGTCGGGACGAAGGCGCCGTTGGCGTCGCAGGTCTGCACCTCGTTGCCGCTGCAGCGGCGCTTCCCCGCCTCGCAGATGTCGGCGCCGCCAGTGCTGCCGAGTCCCGTATTAGAGCACCCTCCCAGGGCAGGTGCCGCCCATAGCAATCCCCAGCACAAGGCAAGTCTTAAGTTCATGATCCCCCCGGGCCTTAACAAAGCCGTGAGCCATATCATGCCACGGTCGCCGCGCGCTGTCGCCCACGCTGGTCGGGCAGCGCCGCCTGCGGCCACCGCCGCGTCATACGAAATGACCGGACCAAATCTTGTCGCGCAAATACGCTGAGGGCTGGCGCAGCGCCTGGCAAGTCGGCAGGATGGCCGGATGAAGACCTTCATCGCGCTCCTGCGCGGCATCAATGTCGGCGGGCATCGGAAGATCGAGATGGCGGCGCTGCGCGCGCTCGGCACGGAGCTCGGCTTTGGTGCAGTGCAGAGCTACATCCAGAGCGGCAACCTGGTCTTTACCAGCACGGACACCGCCGCCGCGATCGAGGCGTCGCTCGACAGCGCAATCGCGGACCGCTTCGGCTTCCCGGTCGAGGTCCTCGTCCGCCCTGCAGACGCCTGGCCCGCTCTGATTCAGGGCAACCCTTTTCCCAAGGCGTGCGCGGATGAGCCCAACCTGGTCATGATGGCGCTCGCCAAGCGTCCGCCGAACAAGGAGGCCGCGGACGCGCTGCGCGAGCGCGCAGCCGCGGGCGAGCGCATTGCGACCGCGGGCGAGGCGCTGTGGATTCACTACCCCGAGGGCGTCGCGCGCTCCAAGCTATCACCTGCGCTCATCGATCGGCTGGTCGGCTCACCCGTGACGGCGCGCAACTGGCGGACCGTGCTCAAGCTCGCCGAGCTGGCGGGGGTATCGGTCTAAACTCTGGCCGAACAAGCTGCTCACCCGCTTGCGGGAGAGGGCCAGGTTGAGGGCGAGCGCCCGTGCGTGCACCCTGATCCTGTCCCTCTCCCGCAAGCAGGCGAGGGACTTGAGCAACATATGCACTCGGTACTCATCGGCCACCCGGCCGCTGGACTCAGTAGTCGCCGCTTGCGCCGCCGCCGCCGAAGCTGCCGCCGCCTCCCGAGAAGCCGCCGCCGCCACCGCCCCCGGAAAATCCGCCAAAGCCGCTACTATCGCGGCGTCCGCCCAGCATCGAGCCGAGCAGCATTCCGGTCAGGAAGCCGCCACCGCCACCACCGCCGCGGCCGCCGCGCGTTCCCAAGCGCAGGAGCAGGAAGACGAGGAGCAGCAGCACGCCGCCGCCCACTCCCCAGCCCTTATTTGCCCGTCGCTGGCCGCGCAGCGGCTCGACCCCACCCTCCGGGTCAACGCCGGTCACCGGCTGTCCGGTCAGTGCCTGGTGAATCGCGGCGCTGCCGGCGCGTAGTCCGCTCGCATAGTCACCACCATGCAAGCGGGGTGTGATGATCTCACGGATGATGCGGGAGGACAGCGCGTCGGTCAGCCGGCCTTCGACGCCGTAGCCGACCTCGATGCGAATCTTGCGCTCGCCGACCCCGACCATGAGTAAGACGCCATCATCAGCTTTGGATCCGATCTTCCAGCGCTCGGCAAACCGGATCGCTACATCTTCAATCGGATCGCCACCCAAGCTGGGCAGCACCACTACAGCGATCTGCGGTGCTCCGGCGCGCTCGCCTTCGGCTCTGCCGGTGGCCTTTTCCCCATCGCCGCGTCCCGCCTGCTCATAACGTAACAGCTGCGCTTCCAGCTGCGCCCGGCCGTGCTCGTCGAGCACCCCAGCATAATCGCTGACCCGCCCCTGCGGGCTGGCCGGGATCTGGACACGCTCCGCCGCCCATGAAGGCAGGCTCGCTGCCGCCAACAAGGCGAGCAGCACGGCAGTGGGGATAAGGCGTCTCAAAACTTGACCTCCGGTGCGCGGTCAGCCCCGGCGCTGGTGGCGTGGAACGGCTCTTTGGTATGGAAGCCGAACATCTTGGCCGAGATCACACTGGGGAACGCCCGCACCAGGGTATTGTAGTGCTGCACCGCCTCGTTATAGCGGCGCCGCTCGACCGAGATGCGGTTCTCGGTCCCCTCCAGCTGGGACTGCAGATCGCGGAAGCTGGCGTTGGCCTTGAGGTCGGGATAGTTCTCGGCGACCGCCAGCAGCCGCCCGAGGCTCTGGGACAGCTGACCCTGCGCCTGCTCGAACGCCTTGAGCTTGGCCGGGTCGGACAGGTCGGAGGCGGTGAGCTTCACCTGGGTCGCCTCGGCGCGCGCCTGAGTCACCGCGGACAGCGTATTTTGCTCGTGCGCGGCCGAGCCTTTCACCGTGGCGACCAGGTTCGGAATCAGGTCGGCCCGGCGCTGGTAGACGTTCTCTACTTGCCCCCAGGCGGCCTTGGTCTCCTCATCGGCACCGACCAGGGAGTTGTAACCGCAGCCCGTCGCGATGACCGCGAGCACTGCGATCAGGGATATTCCTATTGGACGAAGGATTTTCATACAGAGAACCTAATAACGTTTTGCCTACTGGCAACCGGAACTTCACTTATTGTTACGAGCGGGCCCCGACCTGCTTCTGGACCCCGTTGGGAGCGCGCTCCTGGAGAAAAAGGAACTCGGCGAGCTGGGCCAGGACTTGTCCCGGGAGCAGCATACGATTATCACAGGTCTCGACGAGAATCAGGTCCTTGGGAGTATTTTTAGCGATGAGGTTGGTGTCCATGGGTTTATCCTAGGAGGCATGGTTGGCAAAACTCCCTTCGCAAACAACATGCCATGTTGAGCTTGTTCTCCGGACTCGCGCACTGCCAGCCGGGCTGCCCGTCGCCAGGCCGAGGCTGCCCGTCGCGAGCGCAGGGCGAGCTGACGCCGGCGCGGGGCTCGGCGGTTCCGGCCGCGGCGGCTGAGCGGCCACTTAGAGACTCGGCGTCTGTGCTTGCATGACACAGCGAGCGTTGTTGATACAGCGCGGCCGGCGCCATAAACGACGGCTGCGCGGGCTCAAGGCCCTTTTGCATGACGCTGTCGATCTGACGACCGAGCTTATCGCGGACGGCTTTGATTCGACGGCGCGCACGGTCAAGCGGGTCAGCGAGCTCGTCGAGCCGCTGGCCGGCCCGGTCGCGGCGATCGACGCGCTGCGGCAGGTCTCGACGGCCGGCGTGCTCGGTTCGGTCCGCGCGGTCAACCACACGGTCCGGGCCGTGAGCGATCTGGGCCTGGAGCTGGCCGAGCGCCTTGCCGAGACCCCAGCCGATGCGCCAGCCGCCGCCCCAAGCGCCGGTCAGGCCGCCGCGATCCCAGACGAGGCGACCGCGGTCGAGCCGGCGCTGCCCATGCGCTCTGACGCCCTGGACAGCGCCGCCTGGCTTGGCGACGCGGCGCTCGGCCTGGTAAATGCGGTCGTGGGCGATCACCTGCACCGGCGCGACAACGGACTCGGGCTGGAGATGAAGTTCCGCCTGCGCGATCACTACGTACCCTTGACCCGCGCGGCGCTCAAGCAGGTGCTGCCGGACGCGAGCCCGAAGGTCGCGCTGTTCGTGCACGGGCTGGGCACGACCGAGTGGTCCTGGTGCCTCGCCGCGGCGGCCTACCACGGCGATCCGGCGGCGAGCTTCGGCACCCTGCTCGAGCGCGACCTCGGCTACACGCCGGTCTGGCTGCGCTACAACACCGGTCGCCACATCTCGGAAAACGGGCGCCAGCTGGCGGCCGAGCTCGCGCGCTTCGTCGCCGCCTATCCGGTCCCGATCGAAGAGCTGGTGCTGGTCGGCCACAGCATGGGCGGGCTGGTCGTGCGCAGCGCCTGCCACTACGCCAGTGAGCAAAAGCTGGGCTGGCTTACGCACCTGCGCCGGGTCTTCTGCCTCGGCTCGCCGCACCGCGGGGCGCCGCTGGCCAAGCTCGGTCAGGTGCTGACCTCGGTCCTGCGGGCCATCGATCTGCCGGGCACGCAGATCCCCGGGCGCCTGCTCGCCGGCCGCAGCGCCGGCATCAAGGATCTGCGGCACGGGGTACTCCGCGACGAGGACTGGCTCGGCCGCGATCCCGATGCGCTAGCCACGGCCGAGCCTTCGGCGATGGCGCTCTTGCCGCAGGTCACCTACTACTTTGTGTCCGCGACCGTCACCGCGGACCCCGACCACCCGCTGGGCCGCCTCATCGGCGACCTCCTGGTCCGCCTGCCGAGCAGCTCCGGCCCGCTGACCCGCAGCGGGACTTTCGCCATCGCGACCCGGCGCTTTGGCGGCGTCATGCACCACCAGCTGCAGAACCACCCCGCTGTCTACGAGGTCTTGCGCGCCGCCTGCGCCGGAGAACCCGCGCCGACCTGAGCTTTAGGCCCTCTCCGCGCCCCAGCCGAGCTCAGTCCGCCGAGAGTCCCTTTACCATGTCCAGGGTCAGGTAGCGGTTTAGCGAGACCTCCTTGAGCTCGTCCGTCCTGCCATCCGGCCAGCGCACCGTGAGCTTCGCCTTGCACGTCGCATCGCCCAGCCCGAACAGCAGCGTGCGGGTGTCGAGCGAGTTGTAGGTACCGCGGCTCGCCTTGACCTCGCGCACCACCTTGTGCCCGCCGACCTCGACGGTGACCTTGGCACCGATGGCGTCGCGGTTGACCTTCTGGCCATCGCCGCGCAGCCGCAGCGCCAGCCAGGCGTTCTTCGCCCCGACGTTGTTGTGGAACAGGAAGTTCGGCCGCCCGCCGCCTTGATCGCGGCCCCCGACCAGCAGATCGGGCGCGCCATCGTGATCGACATCACTCCAGGCGTGGTTCTGCGCCCCCTTCATGCGCTTCCACAGCGGCATCGCCGACTCGTCGTTGATGCCGCTGTGCAGGCCGACGCTCTCGAAGTTGCCGTCGGGCAGCTGGTGCATCAGGCCGAACCACGACTTCTGGTCGGGCGCCATGTACGAGCCCTCGTACTTGGTGTCGCGCGACATCGCCAGATCGAAGCGGCCGTCGTTGTCGAAGTCGACCGTCGAGCCGTCGACATCGCCTTCATTGAACGGCAGCCCGCGGCGGAGAAACTCATTGACGAAGGGTAAGCCGCCGCCCGGGCCCTGGTTGGTGAGTAGGAGGCTCGGATCGCTCCACTTGCGGCTGTAGTCGGCGTCGACCGGGTGCGAGATGTTGGTCTCGAATATGTCGGGGTAGCCATCGCCGTTCAGATCCTGGCAGTCCAGGCCAAAGCCGTTGCCGCCGACGTAGCTTATCGGCACCTTGCCCGGCTCGGCGGTGACGCCGCGCCCGGTCGTGTCGAGGTAGTAGTTGCCGGTCGCCTGCGCCGCGAAGCCGCGCTCCACGGCGACGTTGGTGAACGTCCCGCTGCCGTCGTTCTCCCACAGGACGTCGTGCCCGAGCTCGACGCTCACCCCGTAGGTGGCGACGAAGATGTCGAGATCGCCGTCGTCATCGTAGTCGCACGCGACAAGGCCGTTGGTCGGCCGCTCGGGGTTTACGCCGGTCAGGCGGGTCTTGGTCACCTCGCTGAAGGTGCCGTCGCCGTTGCCGAAGAAGAGCTGATCGGCGGCGGCGTAGCCGGTCTGCCCGTTGCCCAGGTACAGATCGAGCCGGCCGTCGCGGTTGAAGTCGGCGAAGAGCGCGTTGCCGGTGACCGTGTCCTGCCCCATCGCGGTCTCGACGCCGGCGCCGACCTTGGCGGTGAAGTGCCCCTGCCCATCATTTAGGAGGATCTGGTGGGTCTGCCCGGCCAGGGGAATATCGAGCCCGGCGAAGGCATCGGCATCGCCGTCGTTGTCGATGTCGCCGAAGGCGAAGAAGCCGGCCTGCACCTGGCGCAGCCCCGACTCGTCGCTGAAGTCGCGGAAGCTACCGTCGCGGTTGTTGATGAAGACAAGGTGCTCGAACGGGACACCCTTTTGCGGGTTGGGAAACAGGCTGTGCATGACGATATCGTCGTAGCCGTCGCCGTTCAGATCGACGAAGCCGAGGCGGCTGTGATCGTTGATCGGGATCGGCGTGGGCGGCATCGGCGTGTAGTTGCCGACGCGGATGCCGCTCTGCTCGGAGACATCGGTGAAGAAGCCCTGGCCGAGCGGCGCGACCATGCCGGAGCGGCAGGAAGGCTCGGGCTTCATCGGCTCCAGGTCGGGCGGGTCGTCGGGCACGGCCGGCTCGGGCGGAGCGCAGCAGTAGAGCAGGCAGGAAACCAGGAGGAGCCGGGGTCGGTCGCGCATGCGCCGGACCATAGCACTTCAGTCGATCGAGATGACCACCTTCCCGAAATGGGCGGCGCTCGCCAGGTGGGCGTAGGCCTCCTTGGCCTGGGCGAACGGGAAGACGGAGTCAATTACCGGATGAATCCGGGTCGCTTCCAGGGCGCGGTTGAACGCCGCGAACATTGCCGTCGAGCCGACATAGACCCCCGCGATGTGCAGCCCCTTGTGGAAGACCCCGTAGGTGTTGACCTCGCCCTTGACGCCGGTGAGCACGCCGAGGAGGCTCATCGTGCCGCCGTAGCGCAGCGCGACCACCGACTGATCGAAGGTGCCCGGCCCGCCCACCTCGACCGCCAGATCGACGCCGCGGCCCTGGGTCCACGCCTTGGCGGCCTCGCCCCACTTGGGGTGGGCCTTATAGTCGATGGTGTGCTCGGCCCCCATGGTGGTGGCGCGCGCCCGCTTGTCGGCGCTCTGCGAGGTCAGGATGACGCGCGCCCCGGCGGCGCGGGCGAGCTGCAGGGCGAAGATCGAGACCCCGCCGGTGCCCTGCAGGAGCACCGTATCGCCGGCGCGCAAGCGGGCCGCCTCGAAGAGCGCGTTGTAGGCGGTGACGCCGGCGCACGGCAGCGTCGCCGCTTCGGCGAAGGACAGGTACTCCGGGACGGGCAGCCAGGCGCTCGCCGGCAGGACCACTTCCTGGGCCAGCATGCCATCGCGCCCGCCGCCGAGCGCATTTCCGTGGTGGAAGTCCGAGAGCTCACCGCCATGCCAGGTGGGAAAGAACGCCGCGGCAACGCGATCGCCGACCTTGGGCCCGCTCACCTGCGCCCCGACCTCCATGACCTCGCCGGCGCCGTCGGAGACCGGCACGAGCGGCGCCGTCCGGTGGCGAGCCCCGCGCGCCACCGTCAGATCGCGGAAGTTGAGCGACACGGCGCGCACGCGCACCCGCACCTCGTCCGGACCCAGGGCTGGGGATGGGCGATCGACGAGGACCAGCGGATCGTTCTGCGCACCGGGCTTTAGCTCGTAGGCTTTCATGGGTCTATTCCCTTTCTTGCGGTGCCAGAGTCACCGCGTGGCCAGATTCAGCCCGCACCTTGGGGCATCTGCCGGGCGGCGTCAATGGGCTGGCACATCGGTCGCATAAGGCGCCGGTCAAGGCTCTGTTCGCGAGGCCCGACCAGTGAACTCAGCCTCGGGAAAATAAGCTCGCCCGCTAATTTTCTATTGCAAATCGGAACACGATATTCTGGATGCTCCCCTCTTTAGGAGAACCCTATGCGACGCATGATCTATGGACTAACAGTGGGTTTGGTGGCGATGGCGGCGGGCTGCGGAGGCACCACGCCGACCGGGGGCAGGCAGGACCTGGCGAGCGTGCCTTCGGATCTGGGGGCAGCGGACATGCCGGCGGATCTGCTGCCGCTGCCGCCGGACATGAGCTACATCCTGCCGGTCCCGGCGAACTGCAACACGACGACGGCGGTAAGCGGCACCACCGCGTACACGACCCTCAGCGCCAACAACCGCTGCATGGGCGGCAGCTGCCACAACAACCTGACGATTCCCCGCTTCCGGGATCAGCCGACCTTTATGTCGTCAACGATCAACGTGAATTCCACCTCGGTCTACAAGTACGTAGTCCCGGGCAACCCGGATCGCAGCTATCTCCTTTATAAGCTGCGCAATCTTCAGCTGAAGGTGATGAACGGCGGTGGCATGCAGATGCCGCGCGGCCTGCCGCCGCTCACCGACGCCGAGTTCTGCACCATGTACAACTGGGTGCGCAGCGGCGCTCCGACGACGTGAGGCGGCGCGGCGGGCTGCTGGGGGTAGGCAAGCGTCGGCAGGCTCCGGCCGGTGGAGCACCTCGGGGCAAGGGTATGCTGAAGTAGGCCAGCTGGGAGTCCGAAAATTCTTCGGACTCCTTGCGCGAATTGCCGGCCCGCGGGTCTTAGAAGGTACAGGTCTCCTCCGGAGGCCGATTCAACCTGGGGGCCCCGATGCACAGCCACTTTGCAAAAATCCTCACTACTATGACTTTCCTGACCCTGCCGGCCTGCGGACTCGAGCAGTCTGCCAGCGAGCAGAATCCGACTCCGCCGTCCACTACGCCGACCACGCCGACGACCACGCCGAACCCGCTGCCGCCCGCAGTCACCTCGGTGCTCAACCTGCCCGATGGTCCGTATGCGTACGACAGCCTCCCGCTGCCCGCTCACTTCCTGACTCCATTCGTCCTGGCTCAGGACAACACTCCGGCGGCCAACCCCGTCACCAAGGACGGCGCCACGCTGGGCCGGGTCCTTTTTTACGACAAGAACCTGTCGGCCAACCGCACCGTCGCCTGCGCGTCCTGCCACCCCCAGAGCCACGGCTTCTCGGACACCCTGAAGTTCAGTCCGGGCTTTGCCGGCGCGCCGACCACTCGCAACTCGATGCCGCTGTCGAACGCCCGCTACTATCGCAGCGGCAAGTTCTTCTGGGACGAGCGGGCGGCGACCCTGGAGGAGCAGGTGCTGCTGCCGATCCAGAGCTCGGTCGAGATGGGCCTGACCCTCGATGAGATCGTCCCCCGCGTGGCGGCCGAGGCGTACTATCCGGAGCTGTTCACGCGCGCCTTCGGCACCCCGGAGGTGACTACCGATCGCGTGTCCAAGGCGCTGGCGCAGTTTGTCCGATCGATCGTGTCGTACCGCTCGCGCTATGACGAGGGCGTGGCCGCGACCGGCGCCATCGGGGCGAACTTCGCCAACTTCACCGCCGAGGAGAACCGTGGCAAGGCGCTGTTCCTGGGACCGGCGGGCTGCGCCGCCTGCCACCTCGTGAACCCGCCCCCGGCCGGGCCGCCGACGACGCTGAACAACCAGGCGGCGTTCTTCATCAACATCGCGACCAACAACGGACTGACCGCCGGCCTGACCACGGACAACGGAGTCGGCGATGTCACGGGGCTCGCCCGCGACAACGGCCGCTTCAAGGCGCCCGAGCTGCGCAACGTCGCCCTGACCGCGCCGTACATGCACGACGGCAGCATCGCGACCCTGGCCGAGGTCATCGAGCACTACAACACCGGCGTCCTGGCCCACCCCAACCTCGATCCACGCCTGCGCGTGCCCGGCACCACGACCCCGCGCAAGCTGAACCTGACCGCCGCCGACAGCGCCGCGCTGGTCGCCTTCCTCCGCACCCTGACCGACGAGCCGCTGGCCGCCGATCCGGCGTACGCCAACCCGTTCCGCAACGCCCAGTAGTCCCGCGCCAAAGCCCGCTAGCGAGAGAAGAGGGCTAAGTATTGGCGCAGCCGCTGGCGGGCCGCGAGCTTGGTGAAAAATACAGCGTCCGAGACCCGATCGATCGTTCGCACTACGACAGCTGGAAGGACGGAGGGCGCGTGCAGGTACTGCGCGGTGGCGCCGAAGGACGTACCGGAGTCCTCCTGTTGCTGCAGACTCGGCGCGCTGCGGTCGGACTCTGCCTCAGGCGCGGTCTGCCGGGCCGCGGCGATGACCCGCGAGGCACAGTACTCAGCGCTGAAGGGCTTGGCGATGACGTAGGCCGCGCCGGCGTTCAGCCCGGCGAGAAAGTCGTCCACCCGCTTGCTGTCGGTTACCAGGATGAAGGCGACCTTGGCGAAGGCCGGCTGGCGCCTGATGAGGGCGCACAGCTCAACACCGCTGAGCTGCGGATCGTGCATATCGCAGAGCACCACCTCGGCGGTGTCCGGCTGCAGCAGCGGCGGTACTTCGCGATTGCTGCGCGCCCGCAGGATCAGGAAACCGTGCGCCTCCAGGTGCGCCTGCGCTGCCGCTGACAGCGCATCCGCGGTTGCCACGACCCGCTCCCCAACGACCTCGTACGTCGAGCCGACTCCCCCCTGGACGGCGCTATCATAGAGCTGCTCCCAGCGCTGCCGCCTGGCTGGCGCGCGCTCGGTGATACAGGCGCCGATGCCGAAGCCCGTGGGAATGCGGCCGATGAAGCGTGCCGAGACGGCCAGCCGGAGCAGGACTGGTTCGTCGGGGAGCATCAGCTCGATGGCGTAGATGGAGCCAGGCTGGATGTACTCCCGCACGCGCAGGAACAGGCCCTCGCGGCTTATGTCCTGGGTCAGCGCTCTGGCGGTGCCACCCCTATGCCGGCAGAGCAGCGGCTTCATCATGGGGACACGGCTCGACTGCCGAGTCTTGTGGCGCTGCGACATGAATGCGACCTCTTGCCCCGTCCTGATGCACCTCAACAGAGAGGCTGGACGGTGCCCTTAACTTACTGTAATGCAAGCCAGATACCAGTCACGCGCTATGGCCGAGGTACAGCGCTAGCATGATCGTCCTCTTGGGAGGACTACTGCGGCGGTGATTGGCGCGAGCCGAGCGCGCAGCCAGCGCGACGGTGAAGTCTCTGGGAAGTAGTACCGAGCCGGGAATCTGTGCCACCCGGCACATCGCTGTGTCAAATCCGCGCGGAGCCGCAGCTGGCGCACTCCTTCTGTAGTGCTGCGGTGGCCGTCGGCCGCGCTCAGCGCGGCGGAGAGCTGAGCAGCATAAGAGCGCGCTCAAGGATTGCATCGCGCCCGCCATCATCCTGGCCGCGGAGATCGACGCGCACCGGAGGCAGCCAGTGGTGGCGCGGCGTTCCGTTCATGTGGAACAGGCGCTCGGCCGGGAAGTTGAAGCCGATGCCCGTCTTGGTCAGGGTCTGGGAGTAGACCGCTCCGTTGAGGCCGGCCATCGCCGTGCCCACGACCACGGCGCGGCCCATGCCGTCCAGACCGATCGCCATCCCTTCGCCCATGCTGCCGGTCCAGTGGTCGACGAGTACGATCAGCTTCCCTTCATAAGTAAAGGGGCCGCGCGGCGTGACGTACTGCGCCCACAGGCGGCTCCGGCCGCTAAAGCCCGCCCCCGGCAGCTCGTAGCGCTGGTAGAGCCGGGCCTCGCGGACGAAGCGGCCCATGATCGCCTCGGCCACCCCGGTGTTGCCGCCGCTCGGCGTCGCGCGCAGATCGAAGATGAGGGCCGGACAGCTCGCGAGCTCGGCCAGGGCGGCGTCAAACGCCGGCACCAGACTGTCATCGCCGAGGCTGTTCTCGACTTTTATGTAACCAGCCTGCGCGGAGAGGCGGCGCGCCTGGAGCGGCGCTGGGTGGGCCGGCGTGCTTGGCTCCTTTTTGCCGGGCTCCTGATCGATGATCGCGACCACGCGCGGAGGGCGCCCGGCGATCGTCAGGCTGCGTCGCTCGTCGTGTCGCCCCGCGAGCAAGTGGCGCAGCGCCCAGCCGCGCGCCGTCGGGTCCGCGCTGGCGCCTGGCGTGAGGTGCTCGGCGACCGCGCGCGCCACCGGGACGCCGCCGATCGCCAGGATCTCCTGCCCGGCGCGGATGCCGGCGCGCGCCGCCGCGCTCTGCGGGCGAACCTGGGTCACCACCGCGCGCTCGCCTTCGAAGTCGGCCCAGATGTCGGCGCCTGTGGGCACCAGGCGGAAGGAGTGCGCGGTGTTGGTCCGCAGGCCGGCATGCGCATCTTGCAGCGCGTCGATGGTGTCTTCCAGCAGGCCGATGAACGCGCTGCGG
>DAOMZC010000063.1:0-14767 GCA_035437965.1 Pseudomonadota bacterium | reverse complement strand
AGGGCTGCAACGACGGCCAGATCTGCGGGTCGAGCAAGGACTGCAAGAGCGGCAGCTCGCGGAAGAGGTCGCTGTAGGCGCGGCGCTCGCGGCCGGGGGTGGCGCGCCCGGTGCCGGGCAGGTCGGCGCCGAGCTCGGTCTCCAGCGCCGCAAGGCGCCGCCCGAGCGCGTAGGCGGCGAGGCTGTAGGGCTGGTCCTCGTAGTAGGTCAGCGGCAGCCGCAGCTCGTAGGCGAGGGCGCGCGCGGCCTCGTGGACGATGCGGTGGTCGATGTGGCCGCCCACCGCCAGCGGCGCGCACAGCTCGGCGGGCGCCTTGATGTGCCAGCGCAGGCGAGCCACCACCTCGCTGGTGATGCCCAGGTGCGGCGGACCGAAGGCGGTGAACACGCCCAGCCGGCCGCGGACCTCGGGGCGATCGGCAGCGTCGAACAGGCCCAGGCAGAGGTAGCGGCAGCCGAGCACGGCGGCGGCGCGCTCGTCTTCGGCGCGGCGGTCCTCGGCGGCGCGTCCGCTCAAAAAGACGGTGACCAACGTGACCGCGCGGCCCTGCGCGACCTCGCCCGCCAGGTGACCGGCGCACGACAGCACGACGTCGTCGGCGTGCGGGGCCAGGTAGAAGATGCTCGGCGCGGGCGACCGCGATCCCGGGCCGGCTGGAGCCGGGCAACTCGACACTGCTGGGTTCTAGCGCAACTCGCCGGACCTGTCATCAGAAGTGGGTCTCCCGCGGCAGCCGCTGCGCGGCCTTTAGCGGCCCGGAGGTATACTCGCAGAATGGCTTTCTGGTCGCGGCTGCGTTCGCTACTCGGTGTGGGTCCGCGCTTGCCGGCGCAGCCCGGCGCCGCGGCGGACGCCGAGCGCGCGGCGGATTCCGCGGCGCCGCTTGGCAAAAGCGCGGTGGACTCTCAAGCCGCATCCGTGAGGCCGCTCGGCAAGAGCGCGGTGGATTCCCAGGCCGCATCGGCGGGGCCGCTCGGCAAGAGCGCAGCGGACTCCGGGGCCGCATCGGCGCGGACGCGCGCTAAGAGTGCGCCGCGTCCCGTCGGTACCGGTGAGCCAGCAGCGCCGCGCGATGACAGCGACGAAGAGGAGCCGGCGGTCGGGCTGGCCGGGGTCATCGACGACTGGACCGCGGCCACCGCCACCGGGCTGATCACTCTCACCGACGGAGCCGCGCTCCTGTTTGGCCGCGAGGCGTGCCAGAGCTTCAGCCCGCTCATCGGCCTGCGCATCGAGGTCCTGGCCACCGGCCTGCCGCCCCTTGGGCCCGACGCGCCGCCCGCCGATGCCGGCCCCGCGTTATGGGCGACGCAGGTGCGCCTGCTCCCCGGCAGCGAGAGCGAATACGCGGCCCGCCTGCGCATAAGCCAGGTCGAGCGCGCGGTGCGCGGTCAGGTCGACCGCATGATCAACGCCTCACCGGACGGACAGCCGACGCCCGCCAGCGCCCCGCCGTGGGCACGCAACAAGGCGGGCAAGAAGCCGGCGGGACCGGCGCGGCCGGCGGACGCATTTTTCACCCTGACCGTGGTGCTGGGCAAGGAGCTGACCGACCAGCCGCAGGCGCTGGCGGCGCTGCTCCGCAGCCCGGTGTGGCCGCAGCCGGCGGTCCGCATCATCCCCCTTTCCCGCAAGGGCCAGCCCGAGGCCGGCTTCTCGGCCGAGATCACCGCGGGGACGCAGCGGGCGTTCCTGCTCTACCGGCCGCAGCCCTACGCAGCCCTCGACACCCCGCCGCAGGGGGTCGGCCACGTCGGTCTGTTCGTCGGCGGGCCGCACGGTCCGCGCGCCCTGGCGCAGCTGCCGCCGGGGGTCTCCAGCGCCCCGCTGCCGCTGTCGCTGGGCGGTGAGCCGCGGCTGCTGGCGGCGCTGGCGCGCTCGCTCCTTGTGGGCGAGCCGGAGGCGCTCGGGCTGGTCTGCAACCGCGCCGGCCGGGCGTGGAAGCCGCGGGAGATCGCGCTCAATCAGCTGGGGCAGCTCGCGCCGCCGGGGCCGGAGGCTGACGCGGCAGCGGCGGCGGATGGGGAAGGCCAGCTGCCTTTCCTGCTGTTCATCGACTGGAACGTCGGCGAGCGCGGCGGCGTCCGCTGCCAGAAGAGCTGCGGCATGGAGGCGCTGGGTCTGCCCGACGTGGCGGTATTCTTCACCGAGGACAGTGAGCAGGACCGAACCCGCGATGTGCTGTGGTTCGCCTGCCACGAGCTGGCCGCCGGCCGCCTCCGGCCGGGCGAGCAGACCCTGAGCGTGCCGCGGCGGCTGCAGCTGCGGCCGGGCTCCCGCCTGCTGCTCGCTACGAGCGAGCGGACCCTATACAAGGTGCGCGCGCGCGACGAGCAGTGGCTGGAGCTGGTCGAGGCCAGCCCCTCCGCCACGAGCCCACCCCCGCCTCCCGCCTAGCTGCGGCTCACGCCCCGGCCTTCGTCTGGCTTCTGCTCTCTCGCCGGCCACTGGCGACGGCGCTGCAGTCGTCGGGGTCCGCTGCCGTCGTCGTCGCCGCGAGCCTGGCTTGGGGCCGGCGCCCCGTCGCCAAAATGGCCGCCGGTTGACCGGGAAGAGGCATTTTCTTGCTAAGATATCTAACGATAGATGCCTACCCTCTTGTTTCGCTCTCCGGACCCCGATGAGCAGATGACGGTCACCCTGGAGCCCGGCACCGCGGTCCTCCTGGGCCGCCACCCGGACCCGGGCCGCCTGAACCGGGACGGCATCCCGAGCTTCGCCCCGGGGGCGCTATCGGTCCTGCGGATGGCGTCGCAGCGGGTCTCAAGCAACCACCTCCTCGCCTACTGTACGAAGGACAGGGACAAGGAGCTCGTGTGGGTGCACGACCTGGGCAGCCGCAACGGCTCGCTCGTGCAGCTGCAGCCGCGGCAGCTCCTGCAGCTTGGCAGCGACAGCGATCTGGTGATCGAGCTGGCGACGCTGCCGCCCGGGGATCCGAGCGGCGACGGGCCCAAGCCCATCGACTGGGCGGCCGAGCGCAACTTCTCCGCCGCGGTCAGCCGGGCGGTGAGCAGCTGGTTCAAGAGCCTGGGCATGACCGCGGTGGTGATGCCGGTGCCGCGCAGTACCGCCGGCGAGCCGGAGAGCGCCAACGAGGTCCGCCTGCCGCTCGCCGACGAGAGCGAGCTGCGCATCGCGGTGCGCTCGACGACCACCCAGGCAAGCCCGTGGAGCGTGCTCCTCGACAAGCTGCAGAGCTACATCCACGAGCAGAACAGCCGCTTCGAGCAGCTGCAGGGCCACGAGGAGGGCTTCATCCTCGCCTCGCGCGCCCTGCGCGAGGCCCACCAGCGGCTGACCGAGGCGGCGGCCCGCGGCCAGCGGGTGATGCTGCTCGGGCCGACCGGCGCCGGCAAGGATCGGCTGGCCCGCTGCTACCACCTCCACTCGCGCCAGCACCGCGGGCCCTACGCGACTCTGAACTGCGCCCTCCTCAAGGAAAACCTGCTCTACGCGCAGCTGTTCGGGGCCAAGAAGGGCTCGTTCACCGGCTGCGTCAGCGACATCGCCGGCATCGTCGAGGCCTCGCACGAAGGGACCCTGTTCCTCGACGAGATCGGCGACCTCGATATGGACGTGCAGAAGGCGCTCTTGCGGTTCCTCGACTCGCGCGGCGAGTACCAGCGCCTGGGCGAGCCGCGCGCGCGCCGGGCCAACGTCCAGATCGTGTGCGCGACCAACGTCGACCTCGACGATCAGCAGAAGCGCCTGGGCCGCTTCCGCGACGACCTGTGGTACCGCCTGGCGGTCAAGGTCGTGCGCATCCCGCCGCTGCGCGAGCGCCGCGACGACATCACCGCCTACCTGCGCACCCGCACCCTGCCCGACTCGAGCCTGCGCGTCTACGATGCCCTCACCCCCGCCGCCCTGCAGCTGGTCCTGCAGGACGCCTGGCCCGGCAACTTCCGCGACCTGGAGAACTTCGTCGAGCGCCTGCCCGCCGCCAGCCGCCCGCAGAGCATCGACCTGGATGACTGCGCCGCGGCGCTGCGCGAGGGCCGCGGCGGCCCGCTCAAGAGCGACGCCGACGCCGAGCCCGAGCTGCGCCCCGGGGCCGCCCCGCCCGGCAGCTGGCAGGACGTGTCGACGATCGCCACCGCCGCCTTCATCAAGGATCACGGCCTGCAGCCGCGCAGCTGGGGCCAGATCCAGCTCTACACCGAGAAGTACTTGAAGCCGGTCTTCGTCGCCCACGCCATCGGGCTCAACCAGCTTGACGATCCCAACCGGGGCCACAACTACTCCGAGCTCGCCCGCCGCCTGAACATCGCCGACGGCACCACCGTGAAGATGCACCTTATGCGCTACCTCGAGCGCTTCCACAAGAAGCGCCCCGAGCCCTGAACCCCGAGTCGGCCTGACCTACCGCAGCTGCACCGCCGCCTCGCCGCACAGGGTGTGCAGGGCGGCGAGGAATTCGTCGGTGGGCACCACCCGCAGGTGGGCCGGCAGCTGCGCCTCGACCCGCCAGTCGCCCTCCTTGCACAGGAACAGCGACACCGGCACGTGGCCGTGGTGCTGGCCGAGCATCTTGAGCAGGCTCTGCGCCCGCTCGCGCGTCAGCTCGTCGACGGGCACGTCGATCAGGACCTTTTGGGTCTTCTCCCGCCGCAGGCGCGACAAAAGGTGCGCCTCGCGCAGGTGCAGCTTGCGCTGCTGGGTGTCGCCGTCGCCGTCGCAGACAAGGCTGCCCACGGCGAGGATCGGCTCGTCGCTCTTTAGCACCTGCTCGTACTCGGCGAAGGGCTTGCTGAAGCAGACCACCTCGATGCCGCCGGTCGGGTCCTCCAGGCGGAAGCTGCACATGCGGCCGGTGCCGCTCTTGAGCGGGCGCTCGCGGAAGTCCGACACCACGCCGCCGCAGCTGACGTCGGGGCGCTCGCGGGGGCTCGGCGAGGGGATGTCGCTGTCGGCCTCGCCGAGGAGCTGGGCCACCGTCGCCGCCCGCGCCCGCCGCAGCTCGGGGGCGTAGCGGTCCATCGGGTGGCCGCTGACGTAGAAGCCCAGCGACTCCTTCTCGAACGCCAGCTTCTGCCGCGGGCTCCACTCGGGCAGCTCGGGATAGGGCGGCGGCGGCCCGAAGTCGCTCTGCCCCGCCGCGCCCGGCGCGCTCGGTCCGCCGCCCAGGAGGCTGAACAGCGAGGTCTGGCCGCTCTCGCGCTCGCGCTGGGCCTTCTGCGCCCGCTCGACCGCCCCGTCCAGGGCCGCCATCGCCGCGGCGCGCGTCGGGACCACCGCGTCGAGCGCCCCGGCCTTGATCAGCGCCTCCAGGACCTTCTTGTTGACCTTGCGGGTATCGACGCGCTCGCACAGCATGAACAGCGAGCCGTACGCCCCCTTCTCGGTGCGCGCCTGCAGGATCGCCTCGACGGCGTTTTCGCCCACGCCCTTGATCGCCGACAGACCGAAGCGGATCGCCTTGCGCTCGGTCAGGACGGTGTCGCGTCCCTTCGCCGCCGCCGCCGCCGCATCGGCCCTTCGCCCGGCGGCGCCGACTGTGTTGCCGCGCAGCCGCGGCTCGGGCTTCTTGGCGATCGGGGTCTTTACCACCGCGAAGTCCATCTCGGACTGGTTGAGGTCGGGCGGCAGCACCAGGCCGTCGCGGTCGCGTACCTCGGCGACGTAGCGCGCCACCTTGTCGATGTCGTCCTTGTCGCAGGTGAGCAGCGCCGCCCAGAACTCCTCGGGGAAGTGGCGCTTGAGGTAGGCCGTCTGGTAGGTCACAAGCCCGTACGCCGCCGAGTGCGACTTGTTGAAGCCGTAGCCGGCGAACGCCGCCATCAGGTCGAAGACCTCGTCGGCGATCTTCTCGCCCACCCCGGTCTGGCGGGCGCCGTCGAGGAACTTCGCCTTCTCCTTCTCCATGACCTCCTTTTTCTTCTTGCCCATGGCGCGGCGCAGGAGATCGGCACCGCCGAGGCTGTAGCCGGCCAGGGCGCGGGCGATCTGCATCACCTGCTCCTGGTAGACGATGACGCCGTAGGTCTCCTTGAGGATCGGCTCCATCGCCGGGTGGTGATAGACGATCGGCGTCCGCCCGTGCTTGCGGTTGATGAAGTCGTCGACCATGCCGCCCTCCAGCGGGCCCGGCCGGTACAGCGCGCCGGCGGCGATGATGTCCTCGAAGCAGTCGGGCTTGAGCTTCTTGAGCAGCTCCTTGAAGCCCGAGGACTCAAGCTGGAACACCCCGGTGGTGTCGCCCTCGGAGATCATCCGGTAGACGCTGACGTCGTCGAGCGGGATGCGCACGAGCTCGAAGTCCGGCCGCTCGCGGCGGACCAGCTTGTCGGCGATGTCGATGACGGTCAGCGTCTTCAGGCCCAGGAAGTCGAACTTGACCAGGCCCGCCTCCTCGACCTCCTCCTTGGCGAACTGCGTGACGTACTCGCCGTCCTGGCCGCGGTAGACCGGCACCGTGTCCCACAGCGGCGTCTCGGAGATGACGATGCCGGCGGCGTGCATGCCGGCGTTGCGGTGCAGCCCCTCCAGCGCGGTGGCGATCTCGACGAGCTCCTTGTACTCGGGCTTGTCGGCCATGAGCTGCTTGAACTTGGGCTCGTTGTCGAGCGCCCACTGCATCGTCACCGGGTGCCCCTCGACGAGCGCCGGCAGGTTGCGGGTCAGCTCGTTGAGATCGGCGAACGGCAGCCCCATCACCCGCCCGACGTCCTTGAGGGCGCTCTTGGCCGACAGCGAGCCGAAGGTGATGATCTGGCCGACGTGGCTCTTGCCGTACTTCTGCGAGACGTACTTTATGACCTCGTCGCGCCGGTTCATGCAGAAGTCGATGTCGAAGTCGGGCATCGACACGCGCTCGGGGTTTAAGAACCGCTCGAACAGGAGGTTATAGGGCAGCGGGTCCAGATCGGTGATGCGCAGCGAGTAGGCGACGAGCGACCCCGCCCCCGAGCCGCGGCCCGGGCCGACCGGGATGCCCTTTTCCTTGGCGTAGTTTATGAAGTCCCAGACGATGAGGAAGTAGCCCGGGAAGTCCATCGCGGTGATGACGTCGATCTCGCGCGCGAGCTGCTCGCGGTAGCGGTCGGGATCGAAGCTGCGGCCCAGCGCCTGGAACTCGGCGAAGCGGCGCTCCAGCCCCTCCTGCGACACCTTGCGGAAGTAGCTCGGGATGTCGAAGCCCTCGGGCACCCGGTAGCGCGGCAGCATGGGCTTACCGAGCTTGAGGTCGACGGTGCACTCGCGGGCGATCTTGACCGTGTTCTCCAGCGCCTCGGGCAGGTCGCGGAAGTGGGCGTTGAACTCGGCCGGCGACTTCAGGTAGTACGACGACACGTCGTGCTTGAGGCGCTTCTCGTCGGCGAGGGTGCGCCCCTGCTGGATCGCCATGAGCACGTTGTGGGCGGTGGCGTCCTTCTCGTGGATGTAGTGGCAGTCGCCGGTGGCGACGAGCGGGATGCCGGTCTCGCGCGCCAGCTTGCGCCACGAGTCGTTGACCGTGTCCTGATCGGCAAGGCCGTTGGGCTGGATCTCCAGGTAGAAATCGCCGGGGCCAAACAGGCTCGCGTACTCCTGGGCCATCGCCTTGGCCTGCTCGTAGCCCTGGTTTAGCAGGGTCTGGGCAATCTCACCGCCGAGGCACGCCGACAGGCCGACCAGCCCCTCGCTGCGGTCCTTGAGGAGCTTCTTGTCGATGCGCGGGTGGTAGTAGAAGCCCTCCATGTAGGCCATCGAGTTGAGGTACTGGAGGTTTTTGTACCCGGCCTCGTTCTTGGCGAGGAGGATGAGGTGGTAGTTGCGGCGGCTCTGGCGGTCGGTGCGGTCGCTGCAGATGTAGGTCTCGCTGCCGAAGATCGGCTTGATGCCGGCGGCCTTGGCGCGCTTGTAGAAGTCGACGGCCCCGAACATGTTGCCGTGGTCGGTAAGGGCGACGCTGCTCATCCCCAGGCTGGCGAGCTTGGGGAAGAGATCTTTGAGACGGATCGCTCCGTCAAGCAGGCTGTACTGACTGTGAACGTGGAGGTGGGTGAACTCGCTGACCTGGGCGCTCATGCTGGGCAGGGCTTAGCAGGCGGCCCCCATGGCGTCAACGCAAGGCCACGGCCAGCGTCGACCTTTACCGGCGGTGCGCTAAAAGGTAAGGTTCGGGGCAGTCATCTGCGACCTCGTCTTTCAGGAGAACCCATGCGCTTCCAAAAAGAACACCGCATCGAGCTACCCATGGCCCGCCTCATCGAGCTGACGTTCAGCGCCGACTTCATGCACCGGATGAACATCGAGGCGATGAAGGTCCAGGTCTACGACTCCCTGGAGCGCAACGTCGAGGGAAACACCTGGACGATGCGCAACCGCATCACCCCCCAGGACAACATGCCCGGCTTCCTCAAGAAGCTCATCGGCGGCGGCTTCCACTACGAGGAGACCGTCACCCACCAGAAGGGCTCGGACACCGTCACCGGCAACATGGTCCCCAGCGTCATGCGCGACAAGCTGAAGATGAACTACACCATGCGCATCCGCCCCGACGGCGACAACGCCTGCCGGCGGTCGATGGAGTGGGAGGTCGAGGTCAAGATCTTCGGCGTCGGCGGCCAGATCGAGAAGTTCGCCGCCGGCGAGATCGAGCGCAGCATGGAGGCCTCGGCGCAATACCTGAGCCAGCACGGCAAGAGCGCGTGAACCACGAGGATCCGCTGGCCGTCCCCCTGCCTGGGCAGCTGCCCGGGCCCGTCCGGGTGCTGGCCGAAGAGCTCAACGCCCACCTGCCGCTGCGGCAGGGCGATCAGCGGATCGTCGATCCTCGCTTTGTGATCTACCTCGGGGCGGGCGCCGATCCGCACTTCACCGTCGTGCAGCGGCTGCGGCTCGGCCCCGGGGAGCTGCCCCAGGTGGTGGCCGAGGTGCGCCGGCTGCTCGCCGCGCGCGGCCGCCGCGGTGCCACCTGGGAGCTCGGTCCGTCGTCGCAGCCGGCCGGGCTCGCGGCCGGGCTGCGGGCGTTCGGGATGCGGCCCGACCCGCTGGAGTCCGAGGTCGCCGGCATGGTCCTTATGCGGCCGCCAGCGCCGCCGAACTTCGCCGTCGCCGAGGGCATCACCGTCGAGCGCGTCGTCCGCACGCCACGCCTGCGCCAGGTCCAGGTGATCTTCAGCGGCTGCTTCGGCACCCCGCTCGGCGACAGCGATCCCCAAAAGGACTTCGCCCGCTACCAGGCCTCACCAAGCTGGCGCAGCTACATCGCGCTGCACGACGGCCAGCCGATCGCCGCCGCCGACGCCACCTTCACCGACGAAGCAGTGGTGTTGTCCGGCGGCGCCACCCTGCCCGCCCTGCGCCGCCGCGGCGCCTACCAGGCGCTCATCGCCGCCCGCTGGCGCGACGCCGTCGCCCGCGGCACCCCGATCCTGGTCACCCAGGCCGGCCGGATGTCGCGCCCGATCCTCGCCCGCCTCGGCTTCTCGGTAGTCGCCCAGGTCCAGATCTTCCTCGACGAGATGCGCGACCCGGCGCCCGCCTAGATCCGTCCAAATCGTCACACCTTCCAACTCTTTCGGGAGCCTAAGCCGCGGGCCGACCGGAGATGTTTTTGCCGGGGGCCTGTCCCCGACGGAAACATCGCAGGGAAGGGGGACCCGCGGCGTGACTATTCTTTGGGGCGTTCAGATGGTCAACATCTGCAAATTCCGTCGGGAGCCTCAGCCGTGGGCCGACCGGAGATGTTTTCGTCGGGGGCCTGTCCCCCGGCGGAAACATCGCAGGGAAGGGGGACCCGCGGCGTGACTATTCTTTGGGGCCCCACAGCTCCGTCTGCAGCTCGCCGATGGTGCCCGGCGAGTGGCCCTCCAGGTGGTTGTTCACCAGCACGTAGCAGCTGCGGTCCTGCGGGGCCTCGCGCAGGACGCGCAGGATGTCGGCGCGCACCTCGGGGGCGCGCGCGACCAGGCGATCGTAGGGCTCGTAGATCGACGCGTCTTCGTAGCGCACCCCCGGCCGCAAGAGCGCCCGCACGAGGAAGAACTCCCAGTCCAGGCCGCCGTGCGCGCGCAGCTTGTCCCACTGCCAGCCGACCGCCGGCATGCGCGTCCACGAGTTCAGCACGTGCGCCGCCCCGTGCCCGCGCACCAGCTGCAGGTAGCGCGGCGTCAGGTGCGCCGAGGTGCGCAGCTCGACGGCCAGCGGTCCCTCGTAGGCGGCGCGCACCTTGCCGAGGAAGCCGTCGAGCAGGGCGCAGAACTCCGCCTCGTGGATGTCGTTTTCCTGGATCTCCAGGATGAGCGGCCCGAGGAACGGCCCGAGCTCCTCGAGCAGCGGCTCGGCGACGTCGTGGAGAAAGACGCTGGCGTCGAGGAAGCTGCCGTTCACCTCGCTCGGGAGCCGCCACTGCTTCTGCTGCAGCGGGCTGTAGCGGTTGACCGTCACCCCGTGCCAGACCTTGGGGCACAGGACAATCGGCTCGCTGAGCTTGCGCAGCTGCGCCGCGTACTTCTTGAGCAGCGCCCGCCGGTGCGACGGCGGCATGTAGTACATGTTGTCGGCGCCGGCGCAGCGGAAGCGCGGGTCGCGCGCGTACTCGGTCAGCGACAGCTCGGTGAAGCGCTGCGCCGCCCCGTACGCCTCGACATCGCGGTAGACCGTGCCCTGCCAGCCGAGGTAGGTCCACGAGCTCGTCCCGAACAGCCGGTTCGGCGGGCCGACCTTCTGCAGCTGCGGCTCGCTCTCGAAGCTCAGGGCGGCGGCGCGGCGACGGCCCGGCCGGCGCGCCCCGGTCGACTCGGCGTCCGCGTCGGTTGGCGCCGAAAACGGGGCAAGGCTGCCGGAAAACAGCGAAATCTGCTCAGCCATGCCCTTTTCGATGCCACAGGTAACCCGGTCTGCCAAGGGCCTTTTTTCACCGCGCACCGTCGACAAAGTTGAGATCGCTCGGCCGCCGACCGACGGATACATCGCGGCTCGGGGGGCTCGCTTGACAGCGCTCGCCGCGCGTGTGAAGCCGGGAGCGTGAGCTTGCTGAGACCCGGGCCGCGCGCCGCAGAGCGCCGCTCGCCGCGGCACCCGTCGCGCGGCGGGGCGGCGGCGCTGGTGCTCGTCCTGTGCCTCGGTAGCGCGCCGGCGCAGGCGCGCGAGGCCGACTTCCGCCGCTTCACCGACTACCTGTGGCTCCTCCTCGGCGCCGGGGCGGGCTTCGTCACCCACGAGAGCGGCCACCTCATCCTCGACGGCGCGCTCGGCACCGACCCGCGGTTTGTGCCGACCAAGCTCGGGCCGTTCCCGTTTTTCGCCATCCAGCCGTCGCATATCCGCAACAACCAGCAGCGCTACGCGATCGCCCAGGCCGGCTTCATGATGGAGGGCGTCTACTCCGAGCTCATCCTGGGCCTGGACCCCCACCTGCGCGAGCACCACCATCCATTCCTCAAGGGGATGCTCGGGTTCCACATCGTGCTCGACCTCGGCTACGCGGTCACCGGGCTGGCCGGAGTCGGCCCGGTGCAGAGCGACGTGAACACGATGGCGCGCGGGCTCGGGGTGCCGCCGTGGGCGATCGGTGTTGCGCTGCTCGTGCCGGTGCTCGCCGACACCTACCGCTACTTCGTACCCGACTCGCGCTGGGCGCCGTGGGTGAGCCTGGGCGGCAAGCTGACGATGCTGGGGGCGACCCTGGCCTTTTAGGCTACAGGGCCTCGTCGGGCAGCGGCTCGCGCTCCCAGGTCTGGCCGCAGCCGCGGCACACCCACACCTGGGCCGGCGGCGCGGTCGGGCGCGTCGGTCGCCCATCGGCCCCGAGGATCGGCAGCGAGCGGGGAGCGGCGGGCGGCGGGCTCACGGTCGGGCGAGCGACTTCTTCGACCAGACCGTTGCACGGCGCGACGGCAAAGCCGGGCACGGCGATGTGGCGCATGCCCCGAACCTAGCACGGCCGCCGCGCCCGGCCCGCCCCAGCCGCTTCCAAATAGCAGGTGTCCGGCGGCTACTCGTCGTCCTCCAGGTCGTCGGTCTCGCCGCGCTCGCGGCTGTCTCTGCCGGCCGCCGCGCCCGGCTCCCGCGGGGCGGTCTCATCTCTGACCCAGCGCAGGTAGGGCTCGTTGACGGCGCTCGTCGGCAGGGTGACGATCTCGGGCACGTCGTAGGGGTGGAGCTCGGCGAGGCGCGCCACCAGCTCGGCGTGGCGGGCGCGCGTGGTCTTGATGAGGCACAGGACCTCTTTGTTGGTCACGATCTCGCCCTTCCAGCGATAGATCGACAGCGACTCGTGGAGGATGTTGACGCAGGCGCACAGGTTCTCCCCCACCAGCGTAAAGGCGATCTCGCCTAGATCTTCGGGCTTGGGGAAGGTGCAGAGCACAATGACCAAGTCACTGGCCGAATCACTGACCGAGTTATCGGCCACCTGGCTGGCCGGCCCGCGGGTCGTGGCGGGCTGCTGCGCGGCCTTTGCCGATGCGTTGTCCGAAGCGGTGCCGGGACTGCCTTTGGAATCTTCCATAGAGGAATTATAGGGTCGCGCGGCAAGGCCCACCATGGCGGCCACACTGCCCGCCCAAACCTGGCAAATAAGACTGCCTAAAAAGACCGGGCCCAAAAAAACTGCCCAAAAAGACCGGGCAAAAACCGGGCAAAAACCGCCGGCTGATAAAAATGCGTAGCGGCGCCGCGCTGCGTTATTTGCAAGTGTTTGCAGGTAGTTAAAGTGAGTCGCCTGGGCCCAGGCACCCTCTTGTTGTCCGGCGATGAGAAGGGTGTCCGCTAAGCCGCGACTTTTGTTATAATCTCGGATAATGACATCCTCCCTGCTCCCAGAGCAGATCGCACCGTATGAAGTCTTTGCTGACTGCCCGCTCATCAGCGGCACTCCGCTGGTGGCGCATCTGATCGGGCGGCGGTTTGAGCAGCGCCTCAACGAGCGGACCGATCAGCCCTTCGATAGCGATGTCCAGAAGGCGCTGCTAAAGACGCTGTCCCACCTGTGCGCGGTGCTCGGCTGCAGCTTCGGCTATGCCGATCGCACCGATCTGCTGCTGTATGCGATCTCGCAGGGCAGCGATGCGCGGCGGCTGCTCAGCCGGCTGGCCGGGGAGGCTTCGGCCAAGCTGTCGCTGCTGGTCGGGGAGGTGTTCACCTTCGATGTGCGGCTGTTCGAGATACCGTCGGTCGAGCTCGCGCGGACCTACTTCCTGTGGCGCCGCCAGCGCGCCGAGGCGAGCGCCCTTGAGCGCTACGTGACCTACACCCTGGAGAAGGCCGGCACCGACACCCGCGCCATCCCCTCGATCCTCGGCGGCACGACCACCGATCAGCGGCTGGCCCTTTTACGTCAGAACAACGTCGACTACGCCGAGCTGCCGGCCTGGCAGCGCCACGGCTCGTCGGTCTACATGGCGCAGGAGGAGGGCCGGGCGCCGCACCTGGTCATCGACCTGCGCCTGCCCGACGCCGCGCACTACCCCGACTACCTCGCCCGCCACCTCCAGTAGCCGGCCGTCACCGGCCGTCGCCGGCCGTCGCCGGCTCGCGGCAAAACTTGCTCCCGGTGCCCCGCAGTTGAAGTAGGCTTGGCGCATGGACTGGAACGCCGTCAAAGCTGGCCTAAAGGGTTATCTCGAGCAGTACGCGCGCGATCACGCGCACCCGATGACGCGCTTTACCCACCTCATCGGCATCCCGCTCATCGTCGCTGCGCTTCCGGTGGCGCCGTTCCGGCCGCTGCTCGCGGCGGGGATGTTCACCGCCGGCTGGGCGCTGCAGTTTATCGGCCACTATGGGTTCGAGAAGAAGAACCCCTCGTTCTTCGACGACCCGCTGTATCTGCTGGTCGGGCCGGTGTGGGTGCTGCTGGAGGTGCTGCAGTGGCTCGGCCTGTATGAGGCGGCGCCGCCCGAGTCCGCGCCGGCGGCGGCCACCTCGCCGCTGAACTAGCGCGGGGCGGCGGCGGGCCGCGAGTCCTTTTCCGCGGATGCGGCCCGCCCTAGGCAGGAAGCTAACGTAAGGTCATAATCGAGCAGCACCCACCTCGCCGCAGGCGCCGGCGGCTCGAGTTGCGCCGGCAGGAACAAACCCTTTCCGATCGGTGTTGAGAACAAAATGACGACAGAAGCGACGCCGCACACCCACAAGGCCCGCGCTCCGCGCACCGTCCGGGTGTTCGTCCTGACCGTGTCGGACACGCGGACCGAGCAAGACGATGTGGGCGGCCAGCTCTGTCGCGAGCTCATCACGGCGGCCGGGCACCTCATCGCCGGCCACGCCATCGTCCCCGACGAGCCGACGCAGGTGCGCGCCCACCTGCGGCGCCTCGCCGACGAGGAGTCGACCGACGTCGTCATCACCACCGGCGGCACCGGGATCTCGCGCCGCGACAACACCTACGAGGCGGTGAGCGCCCTTCTCGACAAGCGGCTCGACGGCTTCGGCGAGCTGTTTCGCATGCTGTCGTATCAGGAGATCGGCTCGCCGGCGATGCTGTCGCGGGCGGTGGCGGGGCTGTACCAGGGGATCGTGATCTTCGCGCTGCCCGGCTCGCCGGGGGCGTGTCGGCTGGCGCTGGAGAAGCTGATCGTGCCCGAGCTCGGTCACCTGCAGTTCGAGGCGCACAGATGAAGCCAGCGGCGGACGGCGCGGTCGGAGTCCGGCGGCTCAAGGTGCTGCAGCCTGGGGGGGCGGCGTGGCCGTCGGGCTCCGCTGTGGCGTCGCGGCCCGATCCGCTGACCCCGCTCGCCGACGGGCTGCAGCGGCCGATCAGCTACCTGCGGATCTCGCTGACCGATCGCTGCAACTACCGCTGCACCTACTGCATGCCCGAGGCCGGCGTCG
>DAOMZC010000062.1:0-14914 GCA_035437965.1 Pseudomonadota bacterium | reverse complement strand
GCGGCCGGGGTCGCGGTGGACGAGCGCGCCTGCCAGCGCGTGGTGCAGCGGGCGGCAACGCGGGCGCACGACGCGGCACAGGGCGTGCGCGGCAGCGGCGCCGATGTCCTGGCCGCGACCTTCGGCGGCCTGGGCGTCCTGCACGCCCCCGAGCCGGCCTGGGACCCCCTTTTGACCGCCGCGCCGCCGCTGCCCGCCGAGCTGTGCTTCGTCGCCACGACGACCAGCGTCTCGACCGCCGCGCTCGTCGGCCGCTACCGCGAGATCGGGGCCGCGGCGCAGCCAGCAATCCAGATGATGCGCACGGCAGCCGAGCGCTTTCTGCGCGCCTGGCAAGCCCAGGACGGCGGCGCTCTATTAGAAGCGGTCGCGCAGGCCCAGGCCGGCTACACGGCGCTCGGGACGGCCCTGGATCGCCCGCTCATCACCGCCGATCACGCCCGCATCGCCGCCGCGGCGAAGAAGGTGGGCGGCGTCGCCAAGCCCTCCGGGGCCGGGGGCGGCGACCTGGCGGTGGTGTTCCTGCCGCCCGGGATCGCTGCCGACGCCCTCGCCCAGGCCCTGCCCCCCGAGCTCCCGCTCCTCAACCTGCACGTGAGCCCGCGCGGGCTCCATTTGGTGGAGATCTAGCCAAGATGGACAGCGAAAATAAGACCCCCCTGCACGCCGCGCCGAGCGCCGCCCTCGCCGAGAGCCTCGGCGGCGGCGGCCTCAAGAGCCCGGACTCGTGCTCGCGCCTGCCCGGCTTCTACAAGCTCAGCCTGCACGACCGCCAGCACGAGCTCCTGCGCCGCGCCGGCCTGTTCCCCTCGGACCTGCAGCTCCTCGACGGCGGCTGCCTGGCGGTCGCGCAGGCCGATCATATAGTCGAGAACGTCATCGGCACCTACTCGCTGCCGCTCGGCCTGGGCCTCAACTTCCAGGTCAACGGGCGCGACTACCTGGTCCCGATGTGCGTCGAGGAGCCCTCGGTCGTCGCCGCGGCGAGCAACGCCGCCCGCATGGTCCGCGAGGGCGGCGGCTTCATCGCCGAGGCCGATCCGCCGCTGATGATCGCCCAGGTCCAGCTCGTCGAGGTGCCCGACACCACGGCGGCCTGCGCGGCGATCCTCGCCGCCAAGGCCGCGCTGCTCGCCCGCTGCAACGAGGCCCAGCCCGGCCTGGTACGGCGCGGCGGCGGCACCCGCGAGCTGCAGGTGCGGGTGCTCCAGCCGAGCGGCCCGGCGCAGCCCGGCATGCTCGTGGTGCACCTTATTACCGACTGCCGCGACGCCATGGGCGCCAACCTGGTCAACACCGTCGCCGAAGCGGTGGCCGAGCAGCTGGCGGCCCTGGCCGGCGGCCAGTTCGGCCTGCGCATCCTGTCAAACCTCGCCGACCAGCGCTGCGTGCGGGTGCGCTGCCGGGTCCCGGCACCCCTGCTCGCCACCGAGGGCTTCGACGGCGCCGCGGTGCGCGACGGCATCGTCATGGCGAGCCGCTTCGCCGAGCTCGATCCCTACCGCGCCGCCACCCACAACAAGGGCATCATGAACGGCATCGATCCGGTGGTCATCGCCACCGGCAACGACTGGCGCGGCGTCGAGGCCGGCGCCCACGCCTTCGCCGCCCGCGACGGCGTCTACAAGCCCCTGGCGATCTGGCGGGCCGACCCCGACGGCATGCTGACCGGCCAGCTCGAGCTCCCGATGGCGATCGGCACCGTCGGCGGCACCCTGCGCGTGCACCCCGGGGCGCGCCTCGGCCTGCGCATCCTCGGGGTCCAGAGCGCGGGCGAGCTCGGCATGGTCATCGGGGCCGTCGGCCTGGCCTCGAACCTCGCCGCCCTGCGCGCGCTCAGCGCCGAGGGCATCCAGCGCGGCCACATGTCGCTGCACGCCCGCTCGGTCGCCGTCGCCGCCGGCGCCACCGGGGCCCTGGTCGACGTGGTCGCCGCCGAGATGTCGCGCCTGTCCGACATCCGCCAGGAGCGCGCCGTCCAGATCCTCGGCACCCTGAAGGGCCCGCCCGAGACCTGATCGGGCCGCCGCGGTTAGGCACGACTCTTGCCGATAAAAACGGCAGTCCTTGCAAGGAAGGCCTGCCGTGATTCACAACCGCCAGCTGTTCATCCACGCTACTCCGTCGGTGTCTTCGCCCAGCCGCCGCCCCGCGTCGCTCTCCGGGATCCCGATCCTCGACGAGCCGCGCCGAGATTACAGTCGCGCCGAGGCCTACGCCTACTGCGAGCGGATGGCCCGCACGCGCTACGAAAACGTGCCGGTAGCCTCGCGTTTCGTCCCCGAGCCGGTGCGCCCGCACGTGCTGTCGATCTACGCCTTCGCACGCGCCGCCGATGATTTCGCGGACGAGCCGGAGTTCCACGGCAAGCGTCAAACCGCACTCGACGCGTGGGAGAACGAGCTAATCCGCACGTTCCATGGAGAAGCCGATCATCCGATCTTTGTCGCTCTGCGCGAGACCATCGAGCGCTGCGATCTGCCGATCACTCCCTTTACCGATCTGCTCACCGCGTTCCGCATGGACGCAAACCCGCTGCCCCCCGCCACGTTCGAGGAGCTGCGCACCTACTGCCGCCACGCCGCCGAGCCGCTCGGCCAGCTGATGCTCATGGTGTTCGGCTACCGCGACCCCGCGCTGCTGGGCTTCGCCGCCGATCTGTGCACCGGCCTGCAGCTCGCCTCGTTCCTGCAGGACCTCGGGCGCGATCTGCCGCGCGGCCGGCTGCACCTGCCGCTGGAGGACCTGCGCCACTTCGGCATCCTGCCGCCCGGCGTGCGCACCGCCCCGGCCAGCGCTCACCTCCTTGGCGCCTCGAGCAAGGCGTGGCGCGATCTGCTGCGCTACCAGGTCGCGCGGGCGCGGGCGCTGCTGGAGCGCGGGCGGCCGCTGCTCGATCAGGTGGGCTCGGAGCTGGCGATCGAGCTGGAGCTCACCTACGTCAGCGGCCAGGCGATCCTCGACAAGATCGAGGTGCTCGGTGATGAGGTCCTGCGCGGGCGGCCGACGCTCGGGCGGGCCGATCGGGCGCGGGTGCTGGGCAAGTCGCTCGGCCGGCGCTGGCCGCAGGTGCTCTTGCGCCGCGGCGGACTGTGGGACTTTTAGGAGTACCGATGCGTCGACTCTCCCAGCTCGTGCAGCCCCTTCTGCAGTGGGCCAAGCGCCGCGCCCTGCACGTCGCCGACTCGGCGGCGAGCCCCGAGGCCGCCTCGGTTACGCGCGGCAGCCGCTCGAACTTCTACTACGCCTTCCTGTTTATGCCCAAGGCGCGGCGGCGGGCCATCTACAACGTCTACGCCTACTGCCGCCTCATCGACGACATCGTCGACGGCCCGCAGAGCGTGGCCGAGAAAGAGCGGGCGCTCCGCACCTGGCGGCGCGAGCTCGATCAGGCGTTCTTCGACGGCTACCCCGATCACCCGATCGCCAAGGGCCTGCAGGAAGCGCACACCCGCTTCGGCCTGCGCCACGAGGACGCCCTGGCCGTCCTCATCGGCTGCGAGATGGACCTTCACACCACCCGCTACGAGACCTGGGAAGACCTGGACGAGTACTGCTACCACGTCGCCTCAGCGGTGGGCCTCCTGTGCATCGCCCTGTTCGGCTGCACCGAGCCGCGCTCGCGCGACTACGCCATTCACCTCGGCCGCGCCCTGCAGCTCACCAACATCCTGCGCGACATCGGCGAAGACGCCGCCCGCGGCCGCATCTACCTGCCGCAAGAGGAGCTCGCCGCCCACGGCCTGACCGACGACGACATCCTGTCCGGCACGACCAGCCACGCGACCGCCGCGCTGCTCCAGGTAGTCGCCCAGCGCGCGCGCTCCGAGTACACCGAGGCGCAAGCCGCCCTCACCCGCGCCGACCGCCGGGCCCTCCTCCCCGCCGAGATCATGAGCAGCATCTACTTCGCCCTGCTGAGCGAAGTCGAGAGCCGCGGCTTCAGCGCCCTGCTCCCCGGCGAGCGCATCTCCCTGCCCAAGAAGAAGAAGATCACCGTCGCCCTGTCCGCCCTCGGCCAGAACCTGCTCCTCGGCCTTGTCCCCGACCGCCTCAGCGCGCTGTTCCGGCCGGCGGCGGCCTGACTGCTCCACCGCCGGAGCCTGCCGCCGCCGCCTTCGCGAAGCTCTCCACCTCACGATCCACATAACCCTCGATGCGGCGGGCAAACGCCAAGCCCAGCGCTGCCGGAATCAGCCGCGGAATTCCGACATCACCGGGCTCCCCCCCAGCAGGGGAAGCAGTCCGGCTAGCCCGCCGCCGGTGCCGGTGTCGGCTCAGCGCGTCGCTTCGTGATCGAGTGGTAGGAGGGGAAGAAGGCGTTCACGAAGCCTGGGCCCAGGGCGCGCTTGCCGGCGAGGGTCTTGAGGTTTCCTTCGATGGTCAGGAGCGCGTTGTTGGCTTCCTCGCGCAGGCTGGCGATCTGGGTGGCCATCGCCTGGGCGGCGGCGCGGGCGGCCTCGCGGTTCTTGATTGCGGCTTCGCCGGCGGCGATGCTGTCCTTGAGGGGCTTCTCGTGCGCCTTGCGGATCGGGGCCGGCGTGTCGGTCTGCGCAAGCTGGTGCAGCAGGGTGCGGCCGACCGCGAGCTGCGCTTCGAGGGCGAGGTTCACCACTTGCGACAGCGGCTTGGGGAACAGCCGCGTGAAGAGCGGCGCCTTGCGGTTCAGGCTCGCGGCGCTGAGTACGTCGTTGTGGAGGTGGGTGGTCACCGCATCGAGCTCGGCATCGCGCAGCCCGACCAGCGCGTTGGCGCGGATGATCGCGCTCTTTTGGTTGCGCCGCTCGCCGTCCAGCGCCTCCCAGCGGGCGAGCAGCTTGCGCGCGGGCGGAACCAGGGCGGCCAGCTCCTTGTCTCCATCGTCGGCCGCCAGGGACAGCGCGATCTCGACGTAGGCAATGTAGTTGTAGATATCGTCCCAGGAAGTACTGGCAGAGATAGTCCGGCGTGGCATGGGGCCTCCTAAAATTTGCGCGCACCTATAGCAGACGCGGAAGAGCTCCGCCAACCGATTGTTCGGCCCGGCCCCGCGCCTGCCGTCGCCGTTCCCGACGCCTTGGCCGGTCACTTTTGCTCTTGCACAGTCTCTACATTGACAAGCTTGGCCCTACGCATCTTTGGCTTCTTGCGTCCAGTGGCCTTACAGACCGTGCGCTTTTTGAACGCTTCTGCCACGAGCTCGAACGTCTCTTCGTCTTCATAGGAGAAGACGATCCGCTCGCCAGATTGCCGGACTACGGAAAACGACTTCCGGTCGTATCCCGGATCATCAACTACCCCGATAGCCTCGACGATCTCCTCCCCCGGGGGCCGCGTGAAGCGCTTGACATAGCCACGGGCCTCCCGGGTGAGGCGTTGCGACCTGGGTCCTCCGACCAAGGAGCCGGCGATCTCGACGGTGTCCATGGGGCCAGAGCGCGGCGGGGTGAGTTCGAAGATTGCCTCGAATGCAACCTCACCTGCCTCCTTATCGCCGAAGACCTGATCCAGGTCGAGGTCACTGGGACGAGTCGCTGCTGCAGAAACGGCGCCGCGAAGCATCCGCCGCACTTGGCGCATGGGGTCCAAGCCATCACCTAGATGCACCGGCGGTGGCAGCTCGCTCCGCAACGCGACCTCAAAACTACCGAACCCAACCCGCTGAATCCGTAGATCGCTGAGCGGCTGAAGAATCGAGGCACCCCGGATGTGGGTCTCCGCGACAAACTCACTTGTCATTTTTATCGCCCCCTCTGCCGCCTCGATGGCATGGCGAGCAACGCTCACTGGCACGCTATCCCCGGAAATGCCCGGCCCCATCATCCTGACGCTAAGGAGGGGGACATGCTCCAGGCTCAGCACGGAGTTGTGCCCGGGGAGCATGGACTCATCGAAGGCAGACAGGCGAGTGGGTGTCAGTTTTGCGGTACCCCCCAAGTGCCCGACGGCACGCCAGAGCCAGCGCTGTGACAGAGCCTCCAGGATGGTCATGCGGCCCGCCCGCAGTGCGGTAATTCCGTCATCGTCGAACGGGACCACAAGGTACTCGGCGCCCTCCGCAGTCTCCTCGTCATTGTAGAGGTAGGCTAGAAGAGTCTGACCGTGATCGTCCCGCACTGTAAACAGTCTGGGCCCGTCGTAATCGTCGAGAACGTCAGCAGGGACGAAGTGGTCGAGTATACGGGCGCTCACGTCAGGCTCCGATGAAAGATGAAGAGGCTCGCTCGGTCAGCCGGCGAGACATGCTGGTAGAACCAGACGTTTGTGTGCGTCGGACTCGCAGTCCCGTCGGTATGAATGAACCCGTGATCGGCCTGCAACTCCCCCTTGGCGGAGAAGTCGCCGGACCTGGGATATTTCTCCCGGATAAGGTCCAGTTCCTCGTCGACAAGAACCACCGAAAGGCCACAACGCCCACACTTGTTTGGGTGGGTCTTGGCTCGCCCCAGCTCCTCGTGTGTCTTCATATCATCGGTTGTGTGGGGGTTGCTCTTGGTGACACGGTAGACTGTGCCATTGGCAGGCACGGCAGCGGACGGTGGGCAACTCGGAAGGGAGGTAACCGCCTGCGGAAATGCGGGAGGGGGCGAGGCCATTGGCTGGAGTATGCCCTCGGTATCAGTCGGACGCCATCCTGTTGGAAATGGCGTCGGCCCCTGGGCGGGCCACGGGCTCATTGAGGCAAAGCCCACTCCTCAAGGCCCCAAGAGGGCGACCTAAGAGCCTTGGATACACACCTTGAAGCCCCAAGGTGGCGACCCAAGGGCCTTGGATACACACCTTGAGGCCCCAAGATGGCGACATAAGGGCCTTGGATGCACACCTTGAGGCCCCAAGGTGGCGACCCAAGGGCCTTGGATACACACCTTGACGCTCCAAGATGGCGACCCAAGGGCCTTGGATGCACACCTTGAGGCGCCAAGATGGCCCGCCAAGCGCCTCGGCGGTCGGCTACCGCGGCAGCGGGGCTCCTCCGGGGAAGGTGGGCGGCCCGGCAGCGGCGTCGGGCCCGAGCTTCTTCCTCTTACTGAAGTAGGAATAAAGGACGATAAGGTTGAGCACTGCGACCACTGCCATCGGTGAGTAGGCGAACAGGCCGGGCAGCAGCTGCTTGAGCGCGAGCAGCCGCGACAGCCCAAAGCTGATCAGCACCGCGTCGAACGCCATGCACAGGCGGCGGAACGCCTCGGCGTCGATGCGGCGCAGGAGCAGCCGGCCGAGCGGGATGCCGATGAGGATGCACGGCAGGATGTGCAGCGACAGGCGGACGCTCTCCGGCGAGTACAGCGACAGCGCCAGGTAGCCGAGGCTGGTGACCACCGACTGGGTGACCCGGAACAGGCTCATGGCGGCGCGGAAGTCGTCCTGCGCCAGGCCCTGGTTGTTGAGAAGGAGGCCCAGCGGCGGCCCGGAGATCGTCGTGCACGAGTAAAGGACACCGATGGCAAAGCCCGCCGGCGCCTCCACGGGGCTCTTGTCGCGCAGCGGCCGCCGCAGGCCCGCCGCCTGCAGCAGCACGAGCGGCAGCAGCACGAGGAACGTCCCCAGGCGCAGCCCGTCGGCGCTCGCCGACTTGAGGAACAGGATGCCGAAGGCGATGCCGGGCAGCGAGCCGAGGAGCATCGGCAGGATGCGCCTGTAGATCCGCGGGATCGCCTTGCGGTTGAGGACCACCGACAGGAGGTTCAGCGCGATCTCGGCCAGCACGAGCCCCGGGTTCAGCACCTGGCTCGGGTAGAAAAGGAGCGCCACCGGCACCACCAGGGTCGAGAACCCGTAGCCGATCGCGCCGTTGACCATCGCCGCGGCCAGTGCCACGCCGATGAGCGTCGGATCGGCGCCGGACAGCGGCAGCCCCAGGGCCAGCGCGGTCACGGCGGCTACTCGGGCTCGGCGGCGCCGGCGGGGGCGCTCAGGTGGCCGCTGTCCTGGAGCTTGGCGACGATCAGCTCGGCGGCGCGCTCGGCGGTGGTGGTGGTGGTGTCGATGCGCAGGTCGGGGTTCTTGGGGCTCTCGTAGGGGGAGTCGATGCCGGTGAAGTTCTTCAGCTTGCCGGCGCGGGCGTTCTTGTACAGGCCCTTGGGGTCGCGCTTCTCGGCGACGGCCAGGGGGGTGTCGATGAAGATCTCGAAGAACTCGCCGCTGCCCAGCATGTCGCGCACCATGCGGCGCTCGGCGCGGAACGGCGAGATCGACGAGACGAGGACGATGAGGCCGGCGTCGACCATGAGCTTGGCGACCTCGCCGATGCGGCGGATGTTCTGCACGCGGTCGGCGGTGGTGAAGCCCAGGTCTTTATTGAGCCCGTGGCGCACGTTGTCGCCATCGAGGACGTAGGTGTGGCGGCCGAGCGCGTACAGGCGCTTCTCGACGAGGTTGGCGATCGTCGACTTGCCGGTGCCCGACAGGCCCGTGAACCACAGCACGCACGGCCGCTGCCCCTTGAGGGTGGCGCGCGCCGCCTTGGTGATGTCCAGGGCCTGCCAGTGGATGTTGTCGGCCCGCCGCAGGGCGAAGCTTATGAGGCCGGCGCCGACGGTGTCGTTGGTGATGCGGTCGATGAGGATGAAGCCGCCGAGGTCGCGGCTCTCGCGGTAGGGGTCAAAGGCAATCATGCGGTCGAGCGCCAGGTTACAGACGCCGATCTCGTTGAGCTCGAGCTTCTTGGCGGCCAGCTGCTCCAGGGTGTTGACGTTGACCTTGTGGCGCAGGGCGGTGACGGTGGCCACGGCGGTCTGGGTGCCGAGCTTGAACAGGTAGGGGCGGCCGGGCAGCATGCCGTCCTCGTGCATCCAGATGAGGGTGGCCTGGAACTGATCGGCGACGGCGGCGGGGTTTTCGAGCTCGGACAGGACGTCGCCGCGGCTGATGTCGATCTCGTCGGCGAGGGTCAGGGTCACCGCCTGGCCGGCGACCGCCCGCTGCAGGTCGCCGTCGTGGGTGACGATGCGGGTGACGGTGCTCTCGCGGCCGGCGGGCAGCACGCGCAGGCGCGCCCCGCGGGCGATCGAGCCGGCGGTGATGAGGCCGGTGAAGCCGCGGAAGTCCTGGTTGGGGCGGTTCACCCACTGCACGGGCAGGCGGAACGGGCGCTGGGTCAGGTCCTCGCTGAGCTCGACCGCCTCCAGGTAGGGCATGAGGGCGGGGCCGCGGTACCAGCTGGTGTGCTGGCTGGGGGTGGTGACGTTGTCGCCGCGCAGCGCCGACAGCGGGATGGCGGTGACCTCGGTGATGCCGACCTGCTGGGCGAACTGCCGGTACTCGGCAACGATGGCATCGAAGACCTGCTGCGAGAAGTCCATGACATCCATCTTGTTGACCGCCAGCACCACCTGGCGGATGCCGAGCAGCGCCACCAGGTAGCTGTGGCGGCGGGTCTGGGTGAGGATGCCCTTGCGCGCGTCGACCAGGATAATCGCCAGATCGGTGGTCGAGGCGGCGGTCACCATGTTGCGCGTGTACTGCTCGTGGCCGGGGGTGTCGGCGACGATGAACTTGCGGCGCTCGGTGGAGAAGAAGCGGTAGGCGACGTCGATGGTGATGCCCTGCTCGCGCTCGGCGGCGAGGCCATCCATCAGCAGCGCCAGGTTCAGCTCCTCTTCACCGCCCGCGCCGCCGGGGTTGGCCTTGCGCGAGTCGGCGTGCAGGGTGGAGAGGTGGTCGGCGAAGATGAGCTTGGACTCGTACAGGAGGCGGCCGATGAGGGTGCTCTTGCCGTCGTCGACGCTGCCGCAGGTCATGAAGCGCAGGAGGCTCTTGTGCTGGTGGGCCTGCAGGTACTTCTCGATATCCTCGGCGATGAGGGCGGACTTGTGGGCCATCAGAAGTAGCCTTCCTGCTTCTTGCGCTCCATGGACGCGGCGGCGTCGTGATCGATGACGCGGCCCTGCCGCTCGGAGGTGGTGGTGAGCAGCATCTCGCGGATGATCGCCGGCAGGGTGTCGGCCTCGCTCTCGATGGCGCCGGTGAGGGGGTAGCAGCCAAGGGTCCGGAAGCGGACCTTCTTGCGCTGCGGCGTCTCGCCGGGGCGAAGGGGCAGCCGGTCGTCATCGACCATCAGCAGGGTGCCGTCGCGCTCGACGACCGGCCGCTCGGCGGCGAAGTACAGCGGCACGATCGGGATCTTCTCCAGGTAGATGTACTGCCAGACATCGAGCTCGGTCCAGTTGGACAGCGGGAAGACGCGCATGCTCTCGCCCTTGTGGATGCGGGCGTTGTACAGGCGCCACAGCTCGGGGCGCTGGCGCTTGGGCTCCCAGCGGTGCTGGGCGGTGCGGAACGAGAAGATGCGCTCCTTGGCGCGCGATTTCTCCTCGTCGCGCCGCGCCCCGCCGAGCGCCGCGTCGAAGGCGTAGCGCGACAGCGCCTGCTTGAGCCCCTGGGTCTTCCAGATGTCGGTGTGCACCGCCGAGCCGTGGGTGAACGGGTTGATATTGCCGGCCACCCCCTCGGGGTTTATGTGGACGATGAGCTTGAGGCCGAGGCGCGCGGTCAGCTGGTCGCGGAAGGCGATCATCTCGCGAAACTTCCACGTAGTGTCGACGTGGAGGAGCGGAAACGGCGGCTTGGCGGGGTAGAACGCCTTCATCGCCAGGTGGAGCATCACCGCGCTGTCCTTGCCGATCGAGTACAGCATGACGGGGTTTTCGCACTCGGCGACGACCTCGCGCAGGATGTGGATGCTCTCGGCTTCCAGCCGCTCTAGGTGGGTAAGGGGCATGGTCTTTGGTCCGTCGTGCGCTGGTTGGCCGCGCGCTCCCTGCTGCTATACCGCACTGCGGGCCGGGCCGCACGCGTTGTCGCCGCGCGCGGGCGCGTGCTAGGCTGCGCGGCGCGGACAGCGCGGCCCGTACATTACTGCCCTGGCGCGCAGAGGCCCGCAAGACGGTGACGCCATGCTCTTGACCAAGCTTTCAGACTCCCCAGACGGCGCCGGCGATGACGCGCAGGCGCGCCGACCGCCGCCCAATCCCGACGAGGCGCCGATCTTCGTCATCGGCACCGGCCGCTCGGGCACGACGCTGCTGCGGCAGATGTTGACCGCCCACCCGCGCATTCACCTCACCCACGAGGCGGGGGTCTACAGCTACGCCCGCCACGCCCCGCCGGGGGCGATGGCCGACCGGTGGCTTGACCACTACTTCCAGACCTACTCGTTTGCCTGGCTGCGGCTGTCGCCGCAGGTGGTCCGCGCCGCGCTGCCGGCCGACCTCGGGCGGCTGCGGGTGGACGCGGTGACGCGCCAGGCGGCCTGCGCGGTCCTCGGCGGCAAGGCGCGGCAGCAGGGCAAGCCGCGCTTTGGCGACAAGAACCCGCTCGACACCCACAACCTGCAGCGCATCTTCGCCGACTTTCCCGATGCCCGCGTCGTGTATATCACCCGCGATCCGCGCCCCACGGTGGCGTCGTTCAACCGGATGCCGTTCGGCACCAGCAGCGCGCTGCTAAATAGCTGGCTGTGCCGGGTGCAGTTCGAGCACATTCAGCCCTACCTCGATCGCATCCTCGAGGTCAGGCTGGAGGATCTGGTGGCCCGGCCGCGGCCGGTGATGCAGCAGATCCTGCGCTACATCGGCGAGCCGTGGGACGACGCGGTGCTCGATCACCTGCGCTGCGCGACCACCGATGATGTCCCGCCGATGCCGTGGTTCGTCGGAGCGACCCGCGAGCAGCCGAGCCGCGAGCACAGCGGCGGCGGCTGGCGCGAGCAGCTGGAGCCGGCGTGGATCCGCCTGGTCGAGCGCATAAACCACGCCAGCATGGAGCGCTACGGCTACGAGCCCGCCCCCTTGCCGCACGAGCCGGGCCCGCTGGCGCTGGCCGCGGCGCTCGCGCGCGATGTGCCGGGGCTGTGCAGCGCCACCTATAGACTGCTGTCGCTCAAGCGCAAGCTCGATCGTCACTTTCAAGATAAAGAGCGGCTCGATGCGCAGCGCGGCATGGAAGAGAACCTGCGGCTGAACCCCGCGGCGTGGCGCTACTATCCCAAGTTCACGATGCCGCCGGTGCCCGCGCTGTCCGTCGCCCAGCCGGAGTCGCGATGACCGCGCCGCAAATGCCCAAGTAGTTGCGCAGCCATCGCGCGGCGCCGGCACGAGACGCCAGCCCAAGCGTCGACTAGAATATAAGGTATGTCGTCAGATACGCCTACCTCGGCCCCGCCCCCTGTAACGTCCGACTCCGCGCCCGCTGCCGGCCCGCTTCAGGGCTCGCCGGCGACCCCGGCGACCCCTTCGACAGCTCCTTGGTTCGTCGAGCGCCGGCGGCAGCCCCCCGAGGTCCTCATCGAGGACGATCGCACCTCGATGCGGCCCGAGGGGATCCGCCGCGCCTTCCTCGATCAGCTGCACTTCGCGATCGGCAAGGCGGATCGCCACGCAACGCCGCTCGATCGCTTCCAGGCGCTGGCCCTGGTGGCGCGCGATCGCCTGATGGCGCGCTGGATCAAGACGCAGGAGACCTACACCGACAACGACGTCAAGCGCGTCTACTACCTGTCGGCGGAGTTTCTCCTTGGGCGGGCGCTCGGCAACAACCTGCACAACCTGGGGCTCTATCAGACCGCCGAGCAGGTGATGCGCGAGCTCGGCTACCACCTGGGCGATCTGCTCGAAAAGGAGCGCGACGCCGGCCTTGGCAACGGCGGTCTGGGGCGGCTGGCGGCCTGCTACCTCGATAGCATGGCGACCCTGCAGCTGCCCGGCTACGGCTACGGCATCCGCTACGAGTTCGGGATCTTCGATCAGGTCATCCGCAACGGCGCCCAGATCGAGCGGCCCGAGGAGTGGCTGCGCATGGGCAACCCGTGGCTCGTCCCGCGCTCGGAGTACACCCAGCACGTCCACTTCTTCGGCCATACAGAGACGGTGTCGGGGCCAAACGGGCCGCAGGTAAAGTGGGTGGGGACGCAGAGCGTCATGGGCGTGCCGAGCGACATGCCCATAGCCGGCTACCGCAACGGCACCGTGAACACGCTGCGGCTGTGGAGCGCCCGCGCCAGCGAGGAGTTCGACCTGGAGGTGTTCAACGCCGGCGACTACGAGCGCGCGGTGTTCGACAAGAACGCCACCGAGAGCATCAGCAAGGTCCTTTATCCCAACGACCTTCTAATCGTCGGCAAGGAGCTGCGGCTCAAGCAGCAGTACTTCTTCGTCGCCTGCGCCATCGCCGACCTCATGCGCCGGCACCTGTCGCCGCACGGCGGCCCCAAGGACCCCGAGGGCCTGCGCGCGCGCCTCCTGCAGCTGCCCGACAAGGCGGCGATCCAGCTTAACGACACCCACCCGAGCATCGCCATTCCCGAGCTGATGCGGCTACTTGTCGATCAGTATGGGCTCGACTGGGACACCGCGTGGCAGCTTACCCAGGCGACGTTCTCCTATACCAATCACACGCTGCTGCCCGAGGCGCTGGAGCAGTGGAGCGTCGATCTGCTCGGTCGGCTCCTGCCGCGTCACCTGCAGATCATTTATGAGATAAACCAGCGCTTCCTGCGCCAGGTGTGGACCGCCGCCCCGCACGAGCCGGCGCGCCTGACGCGGATGTCGCTCATCCAGGAGGTGCCGCACAAGACGGTGCGCATGGCGTACCTGGCGACGGTCGGCTCGCACCGGGTAAACGGGGTCGCGGCGCTCCACAGTACGCTGCTGCGCGAGCGCCTCTTGCCCGACTTCGCGCAGCTGTCTCCGGAGAAGTTCTGCAACATCACAAACGGCGTGACCCCGCGGCGCTGGCTGCTGCTGGCAAACCCCGAGCTCGCCGCCTGCATCACTCGCCGCATCGGCGGCGGCTGGCTCACCGACCTGGAGCAGCTGCGGCGCCTGGACGCCTTCCTCGACGATCCCGAGCTGCAGAGCGAGATCCGGACGATCAAGTACCACAACAAGCAGCGCCTGGCCGAGTACATCCGCCACCACAATCATGTGCAGGTCGATCCGAGCGCGATGTTCGATGTCCAGATCAAGCGCCTGCACGAGTACAAGCGCCAGCTGTTAAATGTTCTGTGGGTGATCACTCACTATCAGCGGCTCAAGGCCGATCCGCACCTGCCGGCGGTGCCGCGGGTGGTGCTGTTCGGCGCCAAGGCGGCTCCGGGCTACACCCGGGCCAAGCTGATTATTCGCCTCATCAACGCGGTCGCCGACGTGGTGAACCGCGATCCGCAGATCGGCGACCGGCTGCGCGTGCTGTTCCTGGCCAACTACCGGGTGTCGCTGGCCGAGAACATCATCCCGGCGGCCGATCTGTCGCAGCAGATCTCGACCGCCGGGCTTGAGGCCAGCGGCACCGGCAACATGAAGCTGGCGATGAACGGCGCGGTGACCATCGGGACCCTCGACGGCGCCAACATCGAGATCCGCGAGGCGGTGGGGGCGGAGAACTTCTTCCTGTTCGGCCTGACCGCCGAGGAGGTGAAGGCGCGCCAGGGCTCTTACAACCCCTGGGACGTGTATCGCGGTAACGCCGCGCTGCGCAGCGCCATCGAGCTTATCCGCATGGGCTTTTTCTCCTACGACGAGAAGGCGCGGTTCGAGCCGCTCATCGACGCGCTCCTGCCGCGGCACGAGCAGCCGGGCCACGGCGATCCGTTCATGGTGCTGGCCGACTTCGACGCCTACTCGGCCTGCCAGGACGCGGTGGATGTCGCCTTCCGCGAGCCGGCCCGCTGGGCGCGCATGGCGCTGTGCAACATCGCGCGGACGGGGCACTTCTCCTCGGATCGCTCGGTGCGCGAGTATGCCGAGAAGATCTGGAACGTAAAGCCGGTGCCGGTCTGCGAATAACCGGCGTCGGTTCGTGATACAACTGGGCCCGTGCCGGTGAAAGATGAGCGGTCGAGCGACGCCCCCCGCGCGACAGCCCGCGCGGTGGTCCGCGCCGCGGGCGCGCCGCCCAGCGCCCGATCGGGCGTCGCCTGGGCGTGGTCGGGCACCCG
>DAOMZC010000061.1:0-15143 GCA_035437965.1 Pseudomonadota bacterium | reverse complement strand
TGCTTCGCTGCAGCACCCCGATCACCTGCCTCCCGGTGACCATCGACACCGGCCCGATCACGACGAACCTGCAGGCAGTCTGGGGCACCAACAAGGGCGCGCTCGAGCTGTACGCGGTCGGCCTGGGCGGCGTCGTCCTGCGCAGCACGAACGGGAGCAACTGGTCCAAGCTCGCCAACTAGAGGACTCCCAAAGCTAGCTGGCCGGGCGCTCAGAGGGTCAGCTTGCCGTACTCTCGCAAGTACTCCATATGCGCGGCCAGACTCCCTTGCAGGTCGCGCTCCCACTCGATGCCGAGCTCACTGCGGGTCGCGCTGTCATCGTAGCTCAGGCGCTGCGGGTTTGCGAAGACGCTTGCCGCTGGGATGCAATCCATGGGGGCGCCTGCCGCGGCGGCGTACAGCCGGACGTAGTCAGAGACCCGCATGGGCTGCCCCGCGGCAAGGTATCGGCCGCCGCTGCGACCGCGCTCGATGACCGCGAGGAAGCACCGGCACAGATCCTCGACGTGGATGAAGCCGGTCGTGAAATCCTTGAAGTATCCGGCCCGATACCAGGCCGGGACGCTGTCCCAGAACGATACCTTGCCGCCGAGTCCCGGGCCGTACGTCGCCGCCGGGATCAGCGTGCAGGCGCGCGACCGCGGGTGCAGCTGACCGAAGTCGTGCACCAGGTGCTCACAGCGGTGCTTGGTCTCGGCCAGGAGCATGACTCCGTCCATCTCATCGATATGGTCGAAGGTGGGCCAGCGCGGCAAGAAGCCTGCCTGCTGGAGCTCCGGCGCTGGCTTGGGATGCAAGGTCGCGTCGATCGGGCCCGAGCGTCCGCGCGTCGGCAGCGAGAAGTTACCGGAGGTGTAGACAACGCAGGCGCCGTGCTTGAGCCCCGCGTAGAGGCAAGCCTCAAGCACCGGGACATCATTTTCGAGCTGCGCTGCCAAAGTCTGACAGGGGGGATTCAGCTGGTTTACGAGATCGATGATCGCCACCGAGCCGCGGCTCGCCTGCTCGACGAACTGGAAGTCCCCCAGCTCACCGCGCAGCAGAGCGTCGGGGAGATCGCCGAGCGAGCGCGTGTCCGAAGATGCGCGCACCAGCGCGATGGTCCTGTAACCATGCTCCTTGAGGAGCCGGACGAGCGGCCCACCGACGTAAGCGGCCGCGCCGACGATGGTGACTTGTTTCGGCTGTCCTGCAGGCATTGCGGTAGCTCCTTGATCTCTTGTCGCCGCGGGTCAGGTCGCTCGGCGTGCTCGCGGCAAGACGATGGTGAACTCGGCGAACTCGCCGAGCACCGTGTCCAGGCGGATCTCGCCCTGGTAGCCGTGGATGATATCGTTGCTGATCGACAGGCCGAGCCCCGTACCCTGACCGGCGGGCTTGGTGGTGAAAAAGGGAGTGTAGATCTTGTTTACCAGCTCGGGAGCGATCCCGGTGCCGTTATCGTGCACCACCACTTCGACATTTTCGCCCCTTTTCCGCGTCTGAATCCTCACCTTCGGGGTGTAGCGGGCGTCACGATCGCCCTGCCGCTGGCGCACCGCGTAAAAGGCGTTGCTGAGGATGTTGATGAGCACGCGGCTGATGTCGGCCTGGATGACCGAGACCGGGGGTAGCTCGGGATCCAGCACGGTCTCGCAGGTCACCTTGAAGCGCGAGTCCTTGACGCGCATGCCGTGGTAGGCAAGCTCGAGACTCTTTTTGGCCAGAATATTGAGGTCGGTCTCTTCCCGCTCACCGCTGCTCTGCCGCGAGTGCATGAGCATGTTGTCGATGATCGCATCGGCGCGCTGGCTGTGGTGCTGGATCTTGAGCGCGCTCTCGCGCAGGTCCGCCATGAGCTCACTCACGTCGGCGCCGCTCTTCAGACCTTCGGCGATGCTCTCGACGAAGTCGGTGACGCACTCGGCGAAGTTGGAGATGAAGTTCAGCGGGTTGCGGATCTCGTGCGCCACCCCGGCGGTAAGGGCGCCGAGCGAGGCGAGCTTCTCCTGCTGGACGAGCTGCTTCTGGGTGGCGCGCAGCTCGGCGAGCGTCGCCGCGATCGCGGTGTTCTTCTCTTGCAGCTCCTGCGTGCGCGCCGCGACCTTCTGCTCCAGTGTCGTGTAGAGCGCGGCATTTTTGAACGACAGCGCCGCCTGGGCCCCAAGGAGGCTAACGACCTGGAGCCGCTCCTGGGTGAAGGCGCCATGGGTCAGGTTGTTCTCCAGATAGATGATCGCCTCCAGCCGGCCCTGCTCGATGAGCGGCGCGCACAGCACCGCCTTGGGCTGACGGGCGCCTATATATGGATCGGTGGCGAACAAGAGGTCGGTGACCACGTCGTGCAGGACCACGCTCTGGCTCGTCCGCGCGACATAGTTGATGACGGCGGCCGGATAGTCGATGTTGTCGCTCAGTCCGGCCGCCGTGTAGGCGCCGCTAAGGCGCAGGCCGCCGTCCTGCGGCAGGAACAGGAGTCCGCGCTCGGCGCCGGTGTTCTCCACGACGATGTTCATGAGGGTGCTGGTGAGCCGCTCAAGAACAATCTCCCCCGAGATGGCCCGCGCCGCCTTGAGCACCGAGGACAGATCGATCGAGCTCAGGAGCCCTTCGGCGCTCGAGCGGCTCGCGGCCGGCGGCGGTGCCGTGGTCGGCGCGGCGCGGCTGTCATCGCCCGACTCGGGCGGCGGCGGCGCATGCTCGGCCGGCAGCGCCGGCAGGCCTGGACTCGAGCGCGTGAGCTCGGCGTCCGGGCGGAGTCCGAGCTCGGCCTCCAGCAGCCCGACCTTGCGCAGGGCGCCCCAGGCCGCGTATCCCCGCTGCGCCTGCCGCAGGTGCACGTCACCATATTCTGCGAAGCCCTGCTCAAGCCAGAAGCGCCCGGCAAGCTCGTTGGCGAGCGCCGCCGCCTGCTGGAAGCCGCTGTCCCGGGCCAGCTGGATTGCTTCGTGATACTCACGCGCCGCCTCCCAGCGGTTGCCGCTCACGCGGTCAAGCTCTGCCTCGACCAGGAGGTAGCAGTGCAGGAGGTTTGCCGGGCACAGCTCGGCCCACATCTTCAGCTGCTGCTGGCGCCGCCGGACCTCCGCCAGCCGCGCCGCGCGCTCCGCTGGGGCGGCCTTCTCAAGGAGGCGGATGAGGCTCAAAGAGCCGTAGTGCAGCGCCTCGAGGTTGGTGTACTGCCCCAGCGTGAACGGCTGCAGCGCCTGCGCCTCGGCCGCGCTGCGCGAGGCCCCTTCGCTGTCGCCGTGAAGGTACAGCGCCATGCTCTTTACGGCGTGGAACTTGCCGAGCGCCATGCCGCTTTGGCGGGCCCGCCACCCGTCGAGAAGCTCGGCCTCGGTCCTGCCTTCCTGATCGAAACAGAGCGGCCCCGGGGTCGCGCCGCGCAGGTTCGCGAGGAGGGCCTGCAGGCCCTCGATCACGTCGCACATCAGCTGGTTGCCGGTCTTGTGGCAGAAGCTCGCGTGCTCGGGGATGAGCGCCTCTATCCTGGCCAGCGGCTCCCCGGCCGACAGCGGATGGAAGAGCCGGAACATCTGAAAGTAGCCGGCGTAGGAGAGGTCGCCCGACTCGATGCCGGCGCGGAAGCCCTGGTCGTTGATCGCGAACGACTCGCGGATGGGCCGGGTCCAGCAGAAGTAGTTGTTGGCGAAGATGAGGCGGGTCCGGCAGCGCGCGACGCCGTCGTTGAACTGATCCGCCAGCGCCAGGGCCAGCTGGCCGAGCTCCCGACCTTCCTCGTAGCGGCCGAGCAGGTTGGAGTAGATGTTGCCGAGAATTACATACCCCATCGCCGAGGCGGGCGTACTGCCGTGGCGGAGGGTGGACTTGACGATCGCGGTCGCCAGCCACGCCACGTGATCTGGGCTGGTGAAGTACGCCGGCGCGTTCATGGTCGACAGCATCTCGCCCACCCGGTGGGCGACCGGGGTGTCGGCGGTCGGCAGCGCGCGCAGGGACACGATGGGACGGGTGCGGAACTGCTCGTCCAGCCACTGCAGACCGCTGTCCACCGCGCTCCTAAGCTCGTCCTCCTCCGGCATCCGCTCTGCGCCAAGCCGGCCCAGCGCCTCACTGCCGACCCGGAGCGCCTCGGCGCAGCGACCGGCCAGGGTGCGCTGGATGACCTTCACCTTGAGCAGGCCGACCTCCTCCTCCGGCGAGCTGGCGTGAGCCAGGGCGGCGGCGATGAGGGCGTCGCTGCGCTCGAGCGCGCCGGCGACGCAGGCGGCCTCCGCTGCCCGCACGTGCAGCTCGGCCAGGAGGTCGTGGTTGTCGCCGTCCTCCCAGCTCTGTCCATCGAGGAGCTCCAGCGCGAGGCTGAAGTAGCCCAGCGCCGCCTCGTGGGCGCTCGCCGCGGCGGCCCGCTTGCCCCCGCTGAGGTTGAGCCGGGCGAGCTCGCGGCACTGCTCCCGGGTCTGCATCAGCGGGCGCGCCCGATTGAGCTGGCTCAGGACGGCGAAGATGTCCTCATCGGCTGGCGCGCCGCCCTGGGTCATCGCCCGGCCGACCCTGAGGTGCATCCTGGCCTGCTCCTCGGGCCGGATCGCTTCATACGCGGCCTGCAAGAGGAGGTCGTGCCGGAATGAGAGCGTGACATCCGTATCGCCGGCAAACTGCGACAGGACCCGGCTCTCGGAAGCCAGAGAGGACAGCTTGATCTCGTCCTCGGGCGAGACGTAGAAGATGTCGGCGGCGATGAGGTCGCGCAGCAGGCGCACCGCTTGGGGCAGGGCGACCTCGGCGGCGTGCGCCAGGTGCGACAGATGAAATGAAGGTCCGATGCAGGCGGCGTAAAGGACCAGGCGGTGGGCCGGCTCGGGCAGGCGCTCGATCCGCTGCGAGATGAGCCGGGCCGCGTTGTCGGTAAGCGGCGAGCGGCGGAGCACCGCGATGTCCCACTCCCAGCGGCGTGAGCGGGGGCTGCCCGGGCGGGCGGTGCGGCGGATGATCTCGGCATCGACGAGCGAGTTTATAAGCTCGCGGATGAGCATCGGGTTGCCGGCGCAGCGCTCGACGCAGAGCTCGGCGATCTCCGCCACCTCTTGCGGGGTGGCGGCCAGTGCTTCGGAGAGCATCGCGGCCACGCTGCCCACGGTAAGCGGGGTCAGCTCGAACGTCTTGCAGCAGGCCTCCTGCTGCAGCCGCCGCAGGGTCAGCGCCGCCGGGCTGGCGGGGTCGATCTCATTGTCGCGGTAGGTCCCGACGAGTAGCAGGTACTGCATGCTGCCGTCGAGGAACAGCGACTCGATGAGCTGCAGCGAGGAGGTATCCGCCCACTGCAGATCATCAAGGAACAGCGCCAGCGCGTGCTCGGGGCGGGCAATCGACTGCAGGAACGCCCGGACGGCGAAGCTCAGGCGGGCGCGGGCCTCCAGCGGGCCGACCCCCGGCAGCGGCGGCTGCGGTCCGAACAGCGTCTCCAGCTCGGGAATCACCTCGATGATGAGCGGAATGTTGCGGCCCAGGGTCCGCTCGATGCGCTGCTTCCAGGTGGCGAGCGTGGCTTCCGGCTCGGTAAGAATCCGCCGCACCAGCACCCGCAGCGCATGGATGATCGCAGAGTGCGGCGTGCTGCTGGCGAACTGCTCGAACTTGCCGTACCCGAAGTAGATCCGGTGCTGGGTCAGGAGTCCGCCGAGCTCGCCGACCAGCGAAGACTTCCCGGAGCCCGACAGCCCGGCCAGCAGCACGACGCGCGCCGCCCCGGCCACCACGAGCTCAAGGTTCTTCTGGATCGCCGCCAGCTCCTTCTCCCTTCCATAAAGCTTGTTGGGAATCTCGAACCACAGCGGGGTGTCGCGCTCACCGATGCGCGCTGCAGGCAGGGGAGCGGGGCCGGGCTCCAGCTGCGCGGCGCAGGTCTCCAGATCGGCGGCGATTCCGTCGGCGCTCTGATACCGCTGCTCCGGACTCTTTTCCAGGAGGTGCATCACCAGCTCGGAGAGCAGCGGCGGCACCTCGCGGTTGCGGGTCGCCGGCGGCAGCGGGCGCCGGGCGATGTGGGCGTGGATGATCTCCAGCGGGTCCGCGGAGTCGAAGGGAAGGGTGCCGGTCAGCAGCTCGTACAGGGTGACGCCCAGGGAATAGAAGTCGGTCCGGTAGTCGATGAGCCGGCTCGTGCGCCCGGTCTGCTCCGGGGATATGTAAGCAATCGGGGCGTCGAGCGCGTAGGGATTGGCCTCGATGAGCCGGCCGCGGCGCAGGCGCGAGGCGTGGCTCAGATCGATGAGCTGGGTCTCGCGGGTGACCGGGTTGTGCAGGATGTTCCACGGATTGATCGCGCGATGGACGATGCCGCAGCGGTGCAGCGCGCCGAGGCCGGCGACTATGTCGGCGGTGATCCGCAGCGCCTCGGCGATCGGCACTGCGGCAGTGGATCTCCTTTGCGCGAGCGGCTGTCCCCCGCGGTCCTCAAGGACGATCGAGAGCCCGGGATGGGAGTCGACGAGCTCGTAGGCCTTCACCACGTGCGGCGAGTCGACCTGGCGCAGCAGCTCGAACTCATGCTGCAGGCGGGCCAGCTGCTCGATCGGATAGGAGTCATCGATCGAGGTCTTGATGACTACCGGCGCGCCATCGGCATCGCGCCGCGCGGCGTAGACAGCCGTAGTCGCGGAGCTACTGATCTCGTGGAGCTTGGTGTAACCTGAAGGAATCCGCACCATCATTCTCCGCCCAATATAAGGGTGTTACCGGCTGGCTCGCGCTCACGGAGCCGGGGATTCTGGCCGCTCAGCTCAGCTGGCTCTTGGCCCGGGCGCTGGGTTGCCCTGGAGAGCCGGGAAAGAGCGTATCGTCTAAGCCATTGGGTAAGCCATTGGGCAAGCCATTGGGCAAGCCATTGGGTAAGCCATTGGGCAAGCCATTGGGCAAGCCATTGGGCGAAGTGGCCGCGAGGTCTCCGACATGCCCCGGTTCGCTGCCGGGAGCAAGGCGGCGTCCGATCAGCCTGAAGATGGGGGCGCTGGCCGCTTCACCCGGCGGCACATAGCTGCCGCGCCGCTGAAAGTCGAACTTGTCGGCAACCTGCTGCACAAGCTCGCTGGTGACCAGGATGTGCTCGTCGCCGGCCAGCGCCTGCAGGCACAGCGCCCGGTTTACCGGCTCCCCCAGCACCGTATATTCCATGCGCCGCAGGCTCGGGGACCCGACGCTGGCGTACAGGACCCAGCCGGCATCGACGGCGATACCGACGCGGAAGCTCCCAAGCGGACCCCGGCGGAACAGCTCGAAGCGCGCGCTTACCGCCAGGCAGGCCTCGAGGGCGCGCGCCGCGTGATCGGCATCGCGGAACACCGCCAGCGCGTTATTGCCCAAGAACCGCTCAAGTGTCCCACCGCGTTGAACGATCTCCGGCGCGACAGCATCGAAGGCGCTGTTCAGGCGGTGAACCAGCGAGTCGGGCGAGTCCACCACCGGCTCGCCGTCCTGCCCCGGCTGGGCGTCGTTCCCCGGGCGCAGGTTGATCACCGCAACCGTCGCCCGGGCCGCGTTGCCCGGGGTGGCGCCGGCGCCCGGCACCACCAGGCGGTCGAGCAGGCTGGAGCTGACGAGCGTACGCAGCAGCGCGTTCTCTGCCGCCCACTCGACGGAGCGGCGCAGCGTTCGGACATACTGCGCCGCTTTATCGATCGTACGCTCCAGGTCGAGGAAGTCTATCGGCTTGGTCAAAAAGTCGAACGCGCCGCGGTTCATCGCCTCGCGGATATTGCGCATATCGCCGTAGGCCGAGACCACGACCGTCTTCAGGGTCGGGTACTGCTCGTTAATCCGCTCAAGGAGGGTCAGTCCGTCCATCCCCGGCATGTTGAGATCCGAGAGCACAAGATCGATGCTCGGGTGGTGGCGGAGCTGCTCCAGCGCCGAGACCCCATCGCTCGCGAACAGGAACTCGTAGGTGCCGCGGCGAATCTTCTGGCGCAGGCGATGGCGCACCAGGACCGCTACGTCCGGCTCGTCATCTACCACCAGCACGGTGACCGTGCTCGGACCGGCTTCATCGAGCGCGGCGAAGGCGGTGGCGAGCTCGCGCGCCGATTGGAATCGCTGCCGCGGCTCGCGGTGCAGGGCGCGCGCGAAGAACTCGTCCGTGGCCGGCCCGAGCTCGGGCAGGACCTGTGAGGGCGGAGTGATGCGGACGCTCTCATCATAAAGCTTGGTCACGAGCTCTTCGACCGACTGCGCCGACAGCGGCAGCTGCCCGGTCAGCGCCTCGTAGGCAACCACGGCGAGCGAGTACAGATCACTGCGATGATCGACCTGGCTCGGATCACGCAGCTGCTCGGGGCTCATATACTGGGGGGTTCCACAGAGGTATCCGGCCCCGCTCGCGGTGCCGGCATCCCCATGGCTCAGTATCGCGGCAACTCCGAAATCGAGGATCTTCAGGACCTCGCCGCCATCGGTGCGCGCCAGGAACAAGTTGGCCGGCTTGAGGTCGCGGTGGATGAGCCCCGCCGCATGCGCCGTGTTCAGCGCCCGCGCCGCCTGGTTCAGCAGCGGCACCACCATCGCCTTGGCCAGCCGCCGCTGGCGCCGAAGGCGCGTCTCCAGGTCCTCACCGCTCAAGAGCTCCATGATGATGTACGGCAGGTCGCCGTCGCTGGAGCTGTCGATTCCAAAGTCGTGAATCTGCACCACATTGGGGTGCTGGAGCTGCGCGATGGCGCGCGCTTCCTGCGCAAGCAGAGTCCGAATAATCGGCAAATTGTTATGATCCGTACGCGTCAACTTCACGGCAATCTGGCGCCGGAGCTGCGTATCGAAGCCGACCCAGACCGTACCCATGCCCCCGCTGCCGATCTGCTGCTCCAGGCGATACCGACTCGAGATGATCGAATTACGCATGGTAGCGCTTCAGTATAGATCATCCTGTCGGGCGATGTCCAAGTGTCCGGGCGAGCCTCGCCTGGGAAAGGGGCGCAGTCTCGGGGAGATGGGCGGAAATTGCTTAGTACTTAACTTTCGCGCTCCCGCCGGCCAGAAATATTCCCAGTCACCAGCAGGGTAGGGCGGATTACGCAGATGAGCTGAGCTGGCAGGGTAGGGAGCCGCGTTTCGGCGGCCAGTTCGGCAGCCGAGCAGACAGCGTTTTCATCGCAAAGCTACTTTTTCGCCAGAAGCTCCTGCTCGGCCTTGAACCAGTCTTCCTTGTCCTGACCGGCACCCTGACCGCGCTGCAGGAAGTACTCATAGGCGCGGCGAGCAATCTCCTCGTGAGTCGGCTGATGCCGCTGCTGGCTCGGCGAGCTGCCCGAGGTGGACGGCTTGGCGGTCGCCGGTGCAGCGGGAGGCGTGCCGTGAGCATCCACGCTGGGATTCCCTAGCGGCGGACTCCCACCCGCGCTGGAAGGTCTGGCGGCCGACGGCGTGGATGCATGCGTGCCGTGGGCGTTCGCGCTGGGATTCCCTAACGCCGGGCTACTTCCGTGGCCGGCGTGACTAGTCTGACTAGTCTGACTGGCCTGGCTGGCGTGACCGGTCTGGCTGGACTGACCGGTCTGGCTGGACTGACTGACTGGCGATGCCGGAGTCGTGTGCGCGCCGTGAGCCTCTGCGTGCGCTGCCGGCGAGCTGCAGCCCGGAGCGGAAGGCTTGCCCGCCGACTGCGCGGCTGCGTGCGCACTGTGCGGGTCTGGGGTGGAGTGAGGGGTAGAGTGGGCGTGAAGATCGTTAGTAGGTTTTTGGATCATGATCACATACTGACCCCCGACCTGTAGCTTGTAAAGTCTCGGCGCCGAGGTTTCGTAAAAGGCCAAGGCAATTCAATACTTGTCCGCAGGCAGACGAGTGGACGGGCGGACGGAAGGCCCAAGGCTAGTGCTGCGCGACGACCGGACCGCGGGAACTTGACATATTTTTCGGCTTGTGTTGGGACTTGTCCATGAGGAGCTGGCGTCCCGTCCTGCGCAACCGGTCCCGCTGGCCGTTCTTGTTCGGGCTCGGGCTCTGTCTCGGTCTCTGTCTCTGGCTCTGTCTCTGTCTCTGGCTGGAATGGTTCAGTACGCCTGTTGTGGAGGCTCGCCCGCGCCATCACCAGCACCACAGCCAGCGCCACAGCCAGCGCCATCCCCAGCGTCACGAATCGGGCCGTCCCGAGCGACCGCGGGTGGAGGCGAGTCCGCTGCGCAGCTGCGAAGTCTGGCCGCCGCGGAGCTTCCCGAGCATCGCGGATATCTATGCGCTCAAGCTCGAGTACGACTGTCGGAACCGCGCCATCGCTCACCAGCGCTACGGCCTGGCCAGCCAGGAGGCGCGGCAGTCCGCGGCCCTTGCCGAGAAGCAGGATCGCCGCGGAATCGAAGACAAGAATCGGTGGGCGGAGAAGGAACAGAGCGACATCGAGTCGCGCCAGCGCGAGCTCGATGAGTGGCGTGATCAGGTGGTCAAGAAGCTGCAGACTGTCGGGCAGGACAGCGGCGCGGACGGGTCTCAGACCCAGCCCGGTGTGCTCGCTACCAGGCAGTAGGCTGACTATTGCATACTGCTGGCCAGGACCAGAAACAGCTCGGCGGCGGTAGGACGGTGCGCCGGCTCGACGGCCAGGCAGGCCTCCAGCGCGCGGACCACGCTCGCGGGAAGGGTCGGACAGGCGGCGTCCAGGGGCACAAAGGGGAGCTCGCCGTTTGCGTGCGCGGCCAGGAGCGGCGGCGGCTGCGCGAAGGGAAGGGAGCCGGTCAGGACCTCGTAGGCCAACACTCCGAAGCTGAAGATGTCCGCGGGCAGGCGCGCGCTCCTCGCCCCGCTGGCGAGCTCGGGAGCCATGTACAGCGGCGTTCCCAGCACTGCTCCCGCCTGCGTCAGCTCATCGGAGGGGTTGCTGCGCCGCTTCTGCTCGCGCTGCTCGCGCTGCTCGCGCTGCTCGCGCTGCTCCTCGGGCGGCGAGCGAGGCGGCGCGAGCACGGTGAACTCCCGGGCCGCTTCGAGCGGTCTTATGCGGCTGTCTACGGTCAAGGTGCCCGGTAGCTCCTCCGCCCGGTGGACCGCCGGGGTCGCGAGCGGACCGTCCTGGGTCACGCCCAGCCCGCTGGAGAGACTGGCCAGCAGTCCGTCCTCCTGGGTGCCTGCCAGATAGCTCGGATCCGAGTCCTCCTGCGCCATATCGAGCAGCCGCGACACCCCGAAGTCGACCAGCTTGGCCGTCGCGTGAACACCGTCGGCGTCCAGCGAGATGAGCACGTTGCCGGGCTTTATATCGCGGTGGACGATCCCGGCGGCGTGGACCGCGACCAGGGCGCCCAGGATCTGGTGCAGCACCGCCAGCATGAATTCCTGATCCCCGTAGCGCGCGCCGAGCTCCGCCAGGCTCCGGCCGCGCGCCAGCTCCATGACGATGTAGGCGACGCGCTCTTTGGTGACATCGATGTCGACGATGCCGATGAGGTTCGGGTGGTGCAGCCGGGCGAGCAGCTGGGCCTCGCGGGCAAACCGCGCCATGCCGCGATAGTCCGGCTTGATGTTCAGCACCTTGGCCGCCAGCGCGCGCCCGTCCGAGAGGCGCTCCACCTGGTAGACCGTTCCCATCGCGCCCTGCCCGAGCAGCGAGTCGACCCGGTAGCGCCCTGCCAGCACCATGCCGCTGCCGAATAGCGGCTGCAGCTCGGCGGTGCTGTAGTCGTCGCCCATGGCCAGCATGGTCTCGGCGAACACGCTGGAGCGCTGCTCGATCTGGCGGCGCAGCTCGCGGTTGAGCTCCTGGATCTCGGCGTTGCGCTGCTCCAGCTCGCAGATCTGGCGCAGGATGTCCTTGCGCATCCGCTCCAGACCCTGGGCCAGCGGTGCCAGCGGGCCGTCCGCCGCCGGCACCGGTGCCTCCAGGTCGCCCGTCGCCATGCGCGTCATTGCCTGCAGCAGCACCTCCTGCTCGGCCAGCTTGCGCTCGGCCAGCGCGCGGTGCTCGCGCACCTGCTCGGTCGCATCCTCGGCCAGCCGGCGCGCCGCCAGGAGCTCGCGCTCGTACTCACGGCGCCGCGGCGCGTTGAAGATGACGATGCGGAACGCCGCCGGCGCTCCCTGCGCGTCCTTCTTGGTTCCGATGCTCAAAAGGACCGGCAGCAGCTTGCCGTCCTGGCACACCAGATCGAGGGCGATCTCTCCGACATAGCCGCGCAAGCGGAGAAGGGGGAGGCAGTGGGTCTCAAAGAGCAGCGCCCCGGGAACCGTGAGCAGGGAGTGGAATCGCTTGCCGGCCTGGATGTCGGTAGCGCTGTACCCGCAAAAGTCGAGCAAGGTCTGGTTCACGCGCAGGATCGATCCGTCGGGCGCCGTGACTACGTACCCGCACGGAGCTTCTTCATAGAGCTCGATGAGGCTCTCATCACTCCCGGCGCCCATCATCACTCCTGAGCTGGCACCTGCAGGAAGGCGCGGATCGCGGCGGCGGTCTCTTCGGGGGCGCTGAGGTTGGGGCAGTGTCCGGTGGCCTGCAGCTGGACCAGCCGGCTCGCCGCGAGGTGGCGGTGCAGGTAGTCGCCGACCACGCGCGGGGCGATCACGTCCTGGGCGCACTGGAGGATGAGCGACGGCCGGCGCAGCTTGGGCAGATCGTCGCGGTTGTCGGATAGGAAGGTGACGCGGGCGAACTGGCGAGCGATCGTCGGGTCCGTCCGGCAGAAGCTTTCGGTAAGCTCGGCGCCGAGCTCCGGCCGGTCCGGGTTGCCCATGATGGTCGGCGCGATCATGCTCGACCACGCCATGTGGTTGCTGTCGAGCAGATCCAACAGTCCTTCGATGTCGGTGCGGGTGAAGCCGCTGACGTAGTCGGTGTCGTGGATGTAGCGCGGCGAGGGCGCGACCAGCACCAGGCGGTCGAAGCGGTCCGGCTCCTTGATCGCCGCCAGGACGCCGATCATCGCGCTCACCGAGTGGCCGACGAACACCACCTCGCGCAGCTCGAGCTCGCGGCAGATGTCCAATAGATCGTCGGCGTAGCCGTTGAGGGTGCTGTACTTGCCCCGGCTGTAGGCGGACAGCTCCGAGCCCCCGGCCCCTACGTTGTCGAACAGGATGATCCGGTGGTCGGCCTCAAAGGCCGGGGTGACCAGCCGCCAGGCGCTCTGATCGCAGCCAAAGCCATGGGCAAACAGCATTGGCCTTATCCCGCTACCCTTCACTTGAACATTGTTCTTCTTTACAGATTTCATAGTGCTATTCCTGCTGTACGTAAACAAGCGTAACGGACTCCGAATTAATCCGCTCGTCGCGCAGTGGACGCCCCCCGGGCCCATTGCCAGACGTGTACAAGTTAGTATGTTCGAGGACGTTTTAACATACCATTTTTTGTGATCCGGATCACTTTCGACGCTGCGTACCCGCTGTTCGCGTCCGCCTACTGTCCTTTTTCCCAGGTACTCCTTTGTCTTCATTCCTAGGTGATTTTTTGTCCTACTAAGTCGCTTTTTGTGATGCGAATGGCTCGCTTGCGTCGGTGATCGGACTAAAAAGGAGTCCGCTGGAATTTCGATTGCGCACCCCGGAAATTGGTCTAGTAATTACTTATCTGAATTTTCAGTCTCTGTTACATCCAGTCTGCAAATGTTCAGGAGTCGGCGGCTTACGTAGAGGTCCCGGTGGGAGCTCGCCATCAAGCCGCCGAGCAGCGCGAGCGCGTATTTACCAGTGCATGGAGCACTGACGAGAGGGAAGAAGATGAGAGCGACCGATTTGTCCAGACGTCCCCATTTACTCAGTATGCGATTCCTGAGAGCCGCGATGGCGCTCAGCGTGGCGGCGGCCGCGCTCGGAGCCGGCTGCGGACAGACCACCAAGGTCGATTCGATTGAAGTGACCGCGGAATCCATGGACCCATTGCCCAAGGGAATTACTCGACAGTATTCAGCCATCGCCCATTATTCCGACAATACGACGCAGGATGTCAGCAGCCTGGTCACCTGGCGGGCCGCCAGTGACGCCATCATCTCGGTCTCCAACAACACGGGCTCGCGGGGCCTCGTCACCGCGCTCAACTTCGGGCAGTCCACCCTCACCGCTACCTATAACGACGTGATCGCCACGATCAATGTCTCGGTGGCCAACGAGGTCCTGAAGTCGATCCTCATCGGTCCGCAGAACCCGGTCATTGCCAACGGGACCACGGTGCAGCTGGCGGCGACCGGCGTGTACTCCGACCGGTCCAATAAGGACATCACTCCGCTTGTCACCTGGCAGTCGGCCGACCCGGCCATCGCGACCGTGGCGGCGACCGGCAGCATCGGCCTGGTAACCGGCCTCGCTCAGGGCTCGGCGGTGATCAGCGCCAGCCTGCCGGGGATCGAGGGCAAGGTGACGGTCTCGGTCACCGGCGCGACGATCCGGCAGCTCGCCGTGACTCCGGCCACCGCGATGCTGGCCCGGGGGACCACGCTGCAGCTGGTGGCGACCGGTACGTTCTCGGACAACACGACCCAGGACGTGACGAGCTCGGCCAGCTGGAGCTCGGGCGCCGCCTTCGCCACGGTCTCCAACCAGAGCGGCAGCCGGGGCCTGGTCAGCGGTGTCAGCAACGGCCTCGCCCCGATCCAGGCCACCTTCAACGGCCAGAGCGGCACCGCCAACATAACGGTCACCAATGCCACACTCTCTTCGATCACCCTGACCCCGGCCAGCCCGGCGATCGCCAGCGGCACCGCCGTCAATCTGGTCGCCACCGGCAACTTCTCCGACGGGACGACCCAGAACCTGACCACCTCGGTGACGTGGGCCGCGAGCGTGCCGGCGGTCGCCTCGGTGTCCGCTCAGGGTGTGGTCAGCGGTCTTGGCAAGGGCCAGACGAGCATCAGCGCGACGCTCGGCACCACGGTCGGCAGCACCACCCTGACCGTCAGCGCGGCGGTGCTGTCGGCGATCGAGCTCAGCCCGGCCACGCAGTCGCTGGCCGCCGGCACCAACCTGCAGCTCGTCGCCACCGGCGTCTACTCGGACAGCACGACGCAGGACATCACGAGCCTGGTGAGCTGGACCTCGTCCGACGCCACCCTCGCCACGGTGTCCAGCGGCGCCGGCTCGCGCGGGCTGGCGCGCGGCGTCGCCCCGGGGCCGGTGACGATCACCGCTGTCCTCGGCGCGGTGTCGGGCACCGCGGCGCTGACGATCACCAGCGCCACCCTCAGCGCGCTCGCGGTGACGCCGGCGACGCAGGTGATCGCCAGCGGCACCAAC
>DAOMZC010000060.1:0-15161 GCA_035437965.1 Pseudomonadota bacterium | reverse complement strand
GTCCCGTCGGCCTCGGCCCACGCCGCCGCCGGCAGCTGGACCTGGGCGCGGCGGACGAGCGGCGTGTCGTGCACCGCCTGGCAGATGAACAGCTCCAGCCCGTCGAACAGCGCCGCCGCGGTGGGCAGGAGGTCGTCGCCGACCGGCAGGTCCTCGCCGACCATCCACACCGCCTTGATCCGGCTGGCGGCCAGATCCGCCTTGAGCGCCGCGAAGTCGCCCGCCGCCGGCCCGGCGAGGAGCTTGGCCCCCTGGGTGTTGGGGTTCTTGTCGGCATTGCGCAGGATGTTGTCGGCGCGATCGGGCCGCGCCTGGCGCCCAGTGACGTAGGTCTTGACCGGCACGCCCTTACTCGCCAGCTGCTCGCCAATCTGGCGCAGGCCGTACAGCGCCTCGTTCTGCGCCTGGGCCGAGAAGACCAGGCCGACCGCGCCGGCGCTGCCGCCGGCGAGCTTGTCGACGAGCAGCTTGAGCCGCTCGGCGGCGTAGGCGGTCGCCTTGTCGAGGCTGGCCAGCTGGCCGGGCAGGCCGCGGCCCTGGCCGACCCGGGCGCTGCTGAAGCGGCGGTGGCGGACTTCCTTGTAGGTGAACCGCCCCTCGTCGCACATCCAGAACTTGTTGACCTGCGGGTTCTCGCGCGGGACAAGCCGCCAGATCTCGCCCTGGCTGTGGTGGACCTCGATGCTGCAGCCGGTGGCGCAGCCGGTGCACACCGACGGGGTGGTGTACAGCTCCCAGACCCGCATGGTGAAGCGGAAGTCCTTGCTGGTGAGCGCCCCGACCGGGCAGACATCGACTGTGTTGAGCGAGTAGGGGTTGTCCAGCACGTGACCCGGCGCGGTGGTCAGGATCTCGCGATCGCCGCGCTTGATCATGTCAAGCTGGTGCTGGCCGGCCACCTCGTCGCAGACGCGGATGCAGCGGGTGCACAGGATGCAGCGCTCGGCGTCGAGCACGATCGTCGGCCCGAGGTCCACCGCCTTGGGCTTGTGCACCTTGTCGAACTCGGTGCGCGACTCGGTGTGGTCCCAGTCGACGTACTGCTTCTGCAGGTTGCACTCGCCGGCCTTGTCGCAGATCGGGCAGTCCACCGGGTGGTTGACCAGGGTGAACTCGAGCATCTGCTGGCGCGCCAGCAGCACCCGCGGGCTGCTCGTCACGACCTCCATCTTGTCGGCCACCGGCGTGTAGCACGACGGCACGAGCTTGGGCTGGCCGACCACCTCGACCAGGCACTGGCGGCACACCGCGGGCGAAGACAGGCCGGGGTGATAGCAGAAGTAGCTCACGTCGGTGTCGTGCTGCAGGCAGGCTTCCAGGACGTTGGTGCCCTTTTTGACCTGGACCGAGCGACCATCGATCTTGATGGTCACCATGTCGGATGCCGGCGCCGCCGCGGCGGGGCTCGTTTGGGTCGGGGTCTTGAGATCTTCAGCCATCGATTTGCTTTCCAGGCTCGGGTCTTAGCGGTCGCACTCGCCGCCGATCATGTTGATCATGCCGAAGGTCGGGATGATGTCGGCGATGCCCAGGCCATGGATCATCTTCGACAGGGACTGCATGATGACAAAGCAAGGCGAGCGCACGTGGCACTTGTACGGGCGGCCGGTGCCGTCGGAGACGATGTAGAAGCCGAGCTCGCCGTTGCCGCCCTCGATGTACGAGTAGACCTCGCCGGCCGGCACCTTGACGCCGTCGACGATGAGCTTGAAGTGGCCGATCATGCCCTCGATCGTGTTGTACACCGCGGTCTTGGGCGGCGCGGCGATGCGCGGGTCGTCCATGAGGATCGGGCCCGGCGGGATCTGGACGAGCGCCTGCTCGAGGATGCGCGCCGACTGGCGGATCTCCTCAAGGCGCACCGCGAAGCGGTCGAAGTTGTCGCCCACCGAGCCGACCGGGACATCGAAGTCGAAGCGGTCGTACACGAGGTAAGGGTGATCCTTGCGCACGTCGTACGGCACGCCGGTCGAGCGCAGGCACGGACCGGTCCAGCCCCAGGCGATGGCGTCGGCGGCCGAGAACGCGGCGATGCCGTCCATGCGGTCGCGGAAGATGCGGTTTTTGACGATGAGCTTCTCGGTGTCGTCGATCGCCTCGCGCGCCTTGTGCAGCGTCGTGCGCAGGCGCTCGCTGAAGTTCGCGGTCAGGTCCTGGGCGACGCCGCCGATGCGCACGTACGAGTGGGTGAGGCGCGCCCCGGTGAGCTCCTCGAGCAGCTCCCACAGCCACTCGCGGGCCTTGATCATCCACAGAAACGGGGTAAAGCCGCCGACCTCCATCGCCGAGGCGCCCAGGCAGGTCAGGTGGTCGGTGATGCGCGAGATCTCGCTGACGATGACCCGGATGTACTGCGCCCGCTCGGGGATGCGGTCGGTGACGTCGAGCAGCTTCTCGACCGCCATCGCGTAGCCGACGTTGTTGCACAGCGGCGAGACGTAGTTCAGGCGGTCGGTGTAGGGGAAGATCTGGGTGTAGGTCGCGTACTCGGCCTCTTTTTCGAAGCAGCGGTGCAGGTAGCCGACCTGGACGTCGGCGTCCTTGACCGTCTCACCGTCGATGGTAAGGACGATGCGCACGGTGCCGTGGGTCGCCGGGTGCGACGGACCCATGTTGATCGTCATCGGCTCGGTGGGCAGCTCGGCGTCGAGGAACGCGGCGTCGTCGGCCGCGCCTTCGAGCTCGCCCAGGGTCTGCGGCAGCCGCGGGCGGTTGGACAGCTCCCGGGTCGTCCCCGAGACGATCTCGTCCGCGGTGGGCATGCCGAGGGCCACGGTGCGCAGGCCGGGCGAGGCGGGTAAAGTCGTGCTTGGCATGGTGCGATTGGCTCCGCGCCGCCCGGGTAGCTGCCGGGCGGCCTCAACGCGTTACGTAATCGAGTAGTCCCGGCGGATGAGCGGCTGCCGCTTCTCTTTGGGGTAGTCCTTGCGCAGCGGGTAGCCGATGAACTCCTCGTACATGAGGATGCGGCGCAGGTCGGGGTGGCCGGCGAACTTGATGCCGTACATGTCGTAGACCTCGCGCTCGGCCCAGTTGGCCGACGGCCACAGGGCGACCACCGACGGGACCTCCGGGGCCGGCCCGTCCTCGACGAGGCCGACCTGGAGGGTGATGCGCAGGCGGCTGCCGGTCTGCATCGAGCGCAGGTGGTAGACGACCTCGAAGCGGAGGTCGCGGCCGAAGTAGTCCACCGCGGTCACATCGACGAGGAAGTCGAACCCGGCGGCGTCCCGCAGCCAGGTCATGACGGCCGGGAAATCGGCGGTGCGGATGACCGCGGTGTCGTCGCCGTGGCGGCTGTGCGAGGCGACGATGGCGCCGGGGAACTGCGCCGTCAGCTTGTCGAGATCTGCTTTGCTCATCGAGGTTCCTTGCCTGCGTCCGCAGCGCTGTCTGCCTGACCTTGCACCCTGGTACTCTGGCTACGCCACCACCGGCAGGCGCTTCTTGCCGTCGGGACCGAGCTGTTGCGCGGCGTCATGATCGTGGCCCTTGTTGGCGAGCTCGCCGCGGTCGCGCCGCTGCACGTAGGTCGTGCCTTCCTGAATCTTCTTCTGCAGCAGGATGAGCCCGTCGAGCACCTGCTCGGGCCGCGGCGGACAGCCGGGGATGTAGACATCGACCGGGATGACCTGATCCGCGCCGGGCACCGTGCCGTAGTTCTGGTAGAACCCGCCGGTCGAGGCGCACACGCCGAACGCGATGACGTATTTGGGCTCGGCCATCTGCATCCAGATCCGGTGCAGCACCGGGGCCTGGCGCTCGGTGATCGTCCCGACGACGAACAGCAGGTCGGCCTGGCGCGGCGAGAAGCGCGGGAACTCGGCGCCGAAACGGGCGATATCGTACTTGGATGCCGCCGTGGCCATGTACTCCATGCCGCAGCAGGCGGTGACGAACGGGTAGGAGAACAGCGAATACTTGCGGGCCCAGCTGAGGGCCTCATCAAGGACGGTGGTGTAGTTCTCTGCCATGGCTTCCCTTCCCCCGCGATCTTATATGGACCCTAGCCCCAGCCGATAGCGCGCTTGCGCCATACATAGGCCAGCGCCACGACCAGCGTACCGATGAACACCAGCATCTCCACAAAACCGAACATCGTCATCGTGCCCCGGCAAAGGTTGTCCTCGACGATGCCGATGCACGACAGCTTGCGGTAAAGCGCCGCCCACGGGTAGAGGAACGCGGCTTCAATGTCGAAGATGAGAAACAGGATGGCGACCTGGTAGAACTTGACCGAGAAGCGCACGCGCGGGCTGCCGATGGGCTCCGAGCCGCACTCGAACGGGGCGAGCTTCTCGGCGCCCGGCCGCTTGGGACCGACGAACATCGCCATGGCCAGGAACACCAGCGAGAAGCCGATGCCGAACAGGATGGCCACCAGCGGGGGGCCGTAGTCTTGGACTTGATCGACGGACATTGCGAACCTCGTTGTGCTCCGCCGCGAATATAAATGGGCGCCTCGGGGGTGTCAAACCCTAGATGGCGGAACCGGCGACGGAGCGATTGGGTGAGGTCGGTCTAACGGGCTCTGCACTGCAGGTAGCCCTAGCAAGGCCGGAGAGGCTGGGGTGCTGGCCGGGTCGGTAGCGCTGGTCCGGCCAGTGGCGCTGGTCGGGTTGGTGGGGACAGCTGTCCCCACTCTAGGGTCATTTAGACCCGGCTGGCGGCTCGGCTACCAAGCAAGCATGGATCGGCAAAGACGTAAGAGTGCAATAAAGCGCGGGTGACTTTTTGGAATCTAGACCACAAATTTTTGGCACAGAAATAGCAAGCAATCTAGGCATACCACTAGGTGGATCGAGAAACCATGAGCCTATCTTCTGCCATGAGGAAGCTTCTCCCGCGCGCCCTCTTGAGCCTGGGTCTCTTGCAGGCCCCGGGCTGCCTGTCGGATGCTCCGGCACCCGTAGTTCCCCCCGCGGCACCGCCGGACATGGCGGAGCCGCCGCTCGATGCCCCGGTCCGCCTGTCGGCGCGGACGATCTTCGACACCCAGCTGCTGCCGCTCATCCTGCCGAGCTGCGGCGGCTGCCACAAGGTCCAGGGCGGCACCGGCCCGGCGTTCATGGCCTCGGTCTCTCCGACAAACTACGACCCGTACCTCATCACCTCGACGTGGCCGGGCTTCATCACCGCCAACCCGGATCTGTCGGCGCTCCTCACCAAGGGCCAGCATGAGGGTCCGGCGTTTACCCTCGACCAGTACGCCACCGTGCTCAGCTGGCTGACCCAGGAAGCGGCGGAGCGCGCGGCGACGACGGTAAAGACGTTCAACCCCGCGGTCGAGCCGTTCTTCCCGGTCACCACCGGCGGCATGACCATGGTTCCGCTCGGCCCGATCAGCTCGCAGTTCAACGGCGCCTACATCGGGTTCCGGGCGACCCCGATTAGCCCGACGCGCGGCCTGGAGCTCACCAGCCTGCGCTTCTATAATGTACGGCCCGGGGCGGTGACCGGCGATCAGCGCGCCATCCACTTCCAGCGGCCGCTGTTCGTGGTCTGGCAGGGCACGACCGCGATGCCCGATCCGGTGGACAGCTTCTCGGCGACCGACCTCACGGTGCCGCTTGAGATCGTGGCCCCCATGGGCCAGCCGGTGGGCCAGCTCATCGTCCCGGGCATCCTGACGCTTACCAACTACGTGCCGGGCAACGCGCTGTCGATCTCGTTCAACCTGATGCAGATCGTCCCGCCGGCGGCGGGCAGCAATCCCTGCAAGCCGGCCGGCATCACCTACTTTTACAACTCGGTGCGGCCGTACCTGGGCGCCGCTGGCTCGTGCACCTCGACCTCGGTCTGTCACTCTGCCAGCAGCAAGGCCGGCGGTATCGACATGTCGCCGCTCAGCGCTCCGGTCCTGCCGGTCACCGACCCGCGGACGGTGGCGCTGTGCGAGAGCCTCAAGTTCTACAACTCGGTCGGGACGCTTGTGAACAACACCGACCCCAACGCCGCGTACTCGCACCCCTTCAAGTGGTGGACGACGACGGCGGGGAGACCGAACAACTGCGCGGTAAATGGCTTCCCCAACACCTGTTTCACCGACTTCATGAACGTGCTCGCCGGCTGGACGGCAGCGGAGCAGTAGCCTGGCCGCGACCCTGATCGTTTCCGGAATCGTTATCGATAAAGGCAGAGTTTCTGTCGATTTAGGAGATAGGAAATGAATATGAGCAGAAGATTTAATGCCCTGTGCGCGCTCGGGCTCTCGGCCCTGGCGGCGGGTTGCGACGGCGGCACGGCCCAGGAAGGCGCCGGTCAGTCGGTCAACTTGCAGCACGGCGGCGCGATGCCGAATCTGAATCTTCCCGAGTATCAGTACCGCCCGGACGGCACTGGCATCAACAATAGCGCTTCTGGCGTCGGCACCACCGACCTGACCGTGGACTACAACCTGGCGCTGCGCACCGCCGCGATCAAGCTGCGCGGCGATCTGCCGACGCTCGCCGAGATCCGTCAGCTGCAGGCCGCCGTCGCCGCCAACCTGAGCGACGGCAGCGCCAACGATCCCCAGGCGGTCTACACGAGCCTCGTCAATGGCTTCATCAACGATCCGGCGCAGGCCCGGAACTTCAACAACCAGATGGTGACGTTCTGGCCGAGATGAGGCGAGGGCGACGCTGGCGCGGGGCGCGGGTGGCGGCGGGGTCCATAGGGGGTCCCTGAACAGTCACGCCGCGGGTTCCTTTCGGTAGAGCTTTCGGGCTTCGCCGTCGCGGGGCCCCCCTTCCCTGCGATCCTTTTTTGCCAGCTGGCGCTGACAAAAAAGGATCTCCGGTCGGCCCCACTCCTTTGGTAGCTTTTCGCGGCTGCTTCGGGCTGGTTAGTTGCGGAGGGGCTTGTTGTTCTGGAGCATGTACATCATGCGATCGCGGGTCTTTTCCTCGCCGCACAGCTTGAGGAAGGCCTCGCGCTCCAGGTCGAGGAGCTGCTGCTCGCTGAGCTTGACGGTGGGGGCGGTGTTGCCACCGGTGAGGACGCGGGCCAGGGCGCTGCCTACAATCAGATCGTGGGGGAGGATCTGGTGGGCTTCCAGCATCATCTGCAGGCTGGAGCGGATGTTGGCGTAGCCGGAGGGGCCGGGGAGGCGGATGAGGCGTGGGCGGGGGGGGCGGTAGCCGGCGCGCAAAAGGCCCAGGGCGGTCTGCTTGGCGTCGTAGATCACCTGGTCGCGGTTGAGGGTTACGCCGTCGGTCTCGCGCAGGAAGCCGGCGGTGCGCGCCTCTTCGGCGGAGGTGGCGACCTTGGCCAGGCCGATGGTCTGGAAGACCTGCTTGACCATGACGAAGGGGTCGGCGTCGTCGGGCTGGCCGGCGAGGGCGCGGCACAGGAGCTCCTTGCAGCCGCCGCCGCCGGGGACCAGGCCGACGCCGACCTCGACGAGGCCGATGTAGAGCTCGGCGTGGGCGCGGACGGCGTCGCCGTGCAGGGTGACCTCGGCGCCGCCGCCCAGGGTCAGGCCGAAGGGGGCGATGACGACGGGGACGGGGCTGTAGCGCAGGAGCATGTTGGCCTGCTGGAAGTCGTCGACGGCTTTCTCCAGCATGGTCCAGTTGTTCTGGCTCGCCGCCATGACGACCAGCATCAGGTTGGCGCCGGCGGAGAAGGCGTCGTTGGCCTCGTTGCCGATGACCAGGGCGGCGCCGCGGCGGTCGCACTCGTCGATCGCGCGGCGCATCATGGTGACGACGTCGGCGTCGATGGCGTTCATCTTGGTGTGGAACTCAAGGGCCATGACGTCGTCGCCCAGATCGATGAGGCGGGCGCCGTCGTTGTTGCCGGTGACCTTGCCGGCGGCGGCGAGGCCGGCCAGGCTCAGGTCGCGCGGGGAGGTCGGGACGGCGACCTCGCTCTTGCTGTGGAGGTCGTAGTACTTCTTCTGGCCGGGCTCGCCCGAGTAGAACGAGGTCCGGCCGCTGTTGAGCATGTCGTAGACCCAGGCGGCGGGGCGGATGCCCTCTTTGTCCATGCGCTCGACGGACTTCTTGACGCCGATGGCGTCCCACATCTCAAAGGGGCCCATCTCCCAGGCGTAGCCCCAGCGCATGGCGCGGTCGATGTTGCACAGGTCCTCGGCGATCGGCGGATCGTTCAGGTTGCCGTCGGCGGCGCTGCGCGGACCGATGCGCCGCGAGGAGTAGGCGAGCATGTGGGCGGTCGCCTTCCACGCAAGCTCGGCGGCGCGATCGGTGCCCGACAGGACGGCGGCGATGCGCTCGGCGGTGGTGTTGAGGTTGCGGGCGGCGCCCAGGGACTCGAAGCGGACCTTGGCCTGGGGCTTGTACTCCAGGGTCTTGGGGTCGAGGGAGAGGACGCCCTCCTTGGTCTTGTGGTAGAAGCCCTTGCCGGTCTTGTCGCCGCGCAGGCCACGCTTGACCATCTCGCGCAGGAGCTCGGGGACGGCGAAGGTCTCGCGCGCCTCGTCGCTCGGGAGGTTGTCGTAGCAGTTCTGGGCGACGTCGATGACGGTGTCCAGGCCCACGAGGTCGGCGGTGCGGAACACGGCGCTCTTGGGGCGGCCGAGCGGCGGGCCGAAGACGGCGTCGACCTCTTCGATCGAGAAGCCGGCCTCGATGGCCAGCTTGATGAGGCCCATCATGCCGTGGGTGCCGATGCGGTTGGCGACGAAGTTGGTCGTGTCCTTGCCGAGGACGACGCCCTTGCCGAGGGTGTTCTCGCCGAAGCGGGCGACGTCGGCGAAGACCTCGGGGTCGGTGTCCTCGCCGCGGATGAGCTCCAGGAGCCGCATGTAGCGCACGGGGTTGAAGAAGTGGGTGACCAGGAAGCGCCGCCGCATGCTGGCGCCGCGGCCCTCCATGAGCTTGGCGATCGGCAGGCCCGAGGTGTTGGAGGCCAGCACCGCGTGCTCGGACAGGAGCGGCTCAAGGCGGGCGTACAGGGCGCGCTTGACGGCCAGATCCTCGCGCACGACCTCGATGATCAGGTCCTGCTGGCCGGCCTCGGCGAGGTCGTCCTCGAGGTTGCCGACGCGGATGCGCTCCAGGTCGCGGGGGTGGAACAGCGCCGCCGGCCGCGCGGTCTTGAGCTTGTCGAGCGCGCCGAGGGCGAACTTGTTGCGCGCCTTCTTGTCGCCGAGGGCGTCGCCCGCAAGGTCTGGCGGCACGATGTCAAGCAGCAGCACCTGCAGCCCGGCCCCCGCCAGGTGTGCCGCGATGCCGCTCCCCATCACCCCGGCGCCCAGCACCGCGGCCCGCCGAAACTTCCGCCCGGCGCTGGCCGGATTTTGCTGCTTGTCTCGAGTGTCCATTACGAATTCCTCCGAGGAATTTTGGCCCGCAGTCTATCACACTTCCGGCACACTTCCGGCACACCCCCGGCACCCTCCGGCGCACTCCGGCGCACTCCGGGCCGCCCTCGGCCGAGCTGCCCGGGGTGACCCGCGGGCCGGCGCGAAGTGCTAAACCACTTGTATGGAAAACACCCGCCCGCCCGCCGAGAAGATCCCGGCCGCCATCGCCCGCCTGCTTGCCGATGAGACGCTGCCGCTACCGGTGCGCCAGTTCCTGTCGGCCGGCGGCCAGCTCGAGCAGATCGTCCTCGATGAGGAAGGGCTCTGGAGCCACCAGGGCGAGCGGTTCCAGAACCCGGCGCTGATTGCCCTGTTCAGCCGGTCGCTGGTGCGGACGCCGGGGGGCACCTGGCTCGTCCACATCCCGCCGTTCAGCTATCCGGTGGAGGTGCGCGACACGCCGTATTACGTGCGCAGCGCGCGCTGCGACGGCGATCGGGTGGTCCTGCACCTCAGCGACGACAGCGAGGAGCGGCTCGACCCGGCCACGCTGCGCTACGTCGAGGGGCGCGGCCTGTACTGCCGGGTCAAAGCGGGCGGCGGGCCGGGAGACGAGCCGGGCAGCTCAGCGCGCCTCTTGCGGCCGGCGTACTTCGCCCTGAGCAGCCAGATCAGCGAGGAGCCGGGCGGCTTCTTCTTCACTCTGGCGGGACAGCGCAGCCAGGTACGCGAAGTGAGCTGGCAGGAGGCGCGCGCAGACTGAAGCGCGACCGCGAGTCCCGCTAGCTCTACAGAGTCGCGCCCGCAAAACGGTGCCGCTCCATAACGCACTGCGTTGAGGGGAAATCTGCTCGTTCGACCACCTTCCCACCGTCGGATTATCACCAAATTGTCACAGCCCTGTGCTTGCCAATTTCGGCCCCTTCTTTGCACAAGACAATGAGCAAATGGAGCGATTGGCATGAGCCCAGACAGCGTGAGCGTGCACAGACCGATGCATCCCCTCCGTAATGCCGGACTGGAAACATCCCTGCTGCCCTCCGCTGCCCTGTCACCGGCCTTGCGCGATCACAGCGTGGATAGTTTCGCAGCGCGAAATAATTTACGCACTCCGCCTGTAGGCTCCGCGCTCCACCTACTGCAAAAATGTTTAGGGATCACCCTCTCGCTGTTTGCCTGGCTGGTGTTTCTCGCCGGGCTGGCGCACCTGATTCTTGCCGCAGTGCATAATCAGCAGGGCGAGCTCGGTCTGGGCATGGACGCGACGCTGAGCGGGGCAAAGTACTGCCTGGCGAGCTTCCTTCTGGCCGCTGTCGGCTTGCCGCAGTGGGTCATTGGCAGCCGCAAGCTGCAGGCCGCCCGCGCGAACCTGAACTAGCTCCGCGGCTCGCGGATCCGTGGGCGAGGTAGCAGCAGGTAGGTGGTCTGGGGAGCGCGCGCTCAGCGCTGGGCGGTGGTAGCGCCGGGGTACTGGGCCAGCGCCAGGCCGATGAGCTCGACGGCGCGGCGCAGCGGCTGCTCGCCAAGGACGTAGGCGATGCGCACCTCGTCCTGGCCCGCGCCGGGGGTGCGGTAGAAGCCGGGGCCGGGGGCGAGCATGACCGTCTCGCCGTTATGGCTGAAGTCGTTGAGCAGCCACTCGCAGAACCGCTCGCTGCTCGCCACCGGGAGCCGGGTCATGAGGTAGAAGGCGCCCTGGGCCTCGGGAGCGAGCACGCCGGGCAGGCGCCGCAGCTCCTGCATCAGGACATCGCGGCGGCGGCGGAACTTTTCGATCATGCCGGCGACGAACGGCCCCGGCTCCTCCAGCGCCCCGAGGCCGCCGAGCTGGCCCAGGGTCGGCGGCGACAGGCGGCTCATCGCGAAGCGGGTGGTGGCGTCGACGATCTCGGCGTTCTTCGAGATGAGGCAGCCGATGCGCGCCCCGCACGCCGAGAAGCGCTTGGACAGCGAGTCGATGACCACCGCGATCTCGGCGGCGCCGGGGATCTGCAGCACGCTCTGCGGCCGCGCCGCCTCGCCCTCGGCGTAGATGAAGTCACGGTAGACCTCGTCGCAGATGAGCAGGAGGCCGCGGCTGCGGCACAGCTCGACGACCTCGGTGAGCGCGGCGCGGCTGTACACGGCGCCGGTGGGGTTGCTGGGGTTGCACAGAAGAATGGCGCGGGTGCGCGGGGTCACCGCGGCGGCGAACGCGGCGGGCGGCGGCAGGCGGAAGCCGTCCTCGATGCGCGTCGGCAGCGGCCGCAGGGTGGCGCCGGCCATGAGCGCGAACATGCCGTAGTTCGGGTAGTACGGCTCGGGGGTGATGATCTCGTCGCCGGCGTCGCAGAGGGCGAACATGGTGAACAGCAGCGCCTCGGAGCCGCCGGTGGTCACCAGCACGTCGGCCTCGGTGATCGGCGTCGCCAGGCCGCTGATCGTGGCGTTGTAGTAGGCCGCCAGCGCCTGCCGGTAGGGGTACAGGCCCGCCGACGGGCTGTAGCTCAGCACCTCGCCCGGGCGGAGCTGCGCGCGCTGCACGAACGCCTCGGGGGTCGCGATGTCGGGCTGGCCGATGTTCAGGTGGTAGATCTTGGTGCCGCGCTCGATGGCCTTGCGCGCCAGCGGCTCGAGCTTGCGGATGGGGCTCGCCGGGGCCTCGCGGCCGCGCTGCGATAGAACCGATTTGGACATGGTCGCTGTCTCCGGATGTAGCGCCTGCTACCTGCCTAGGGTTTTCTACGTCTTAATCGATACCATGTCCACCGTCCCCGGCACCGGCGAAAGTGAGCCCGCGGCGCAGCGCCCGCCCGCCCGCGCAAGGGCCGGCGCAAGGGCCGTCGCCATGGGCCCGGTGCAAGGACTGCGGCCGATTGACCCCGGCTCATTGACCCCTTTGGGGGGCTCCGATACCGTGAGAGATGATGGGCACACCTATTTTTAGCGCTTATGAGGGCCGCGTTCCGCCTGAGAAGAAATCCGCTGGGGGCGGGCGGAGCTGCGCCGGCCGGGCCGGTCGCCGGCGGGCCGGGCTCGCTTTGGGGCTGGCCGCCGGCGCCCTTGTCGGCGGCTGCAGCAGCAGCCCGACCGGACCGGGGCTGCGGCTGCAGGTCGCGGCGCTGGCCGGCACCCAGAGCTGCCAGCGCGGCGCGACCGGGGTGCCGTTTACCCCGCTGCTCCGCGAAGGGACGCTGCGGCTTTCGGTGCTGCGCCGCGATCCGGACGGGACCAAGCTGCAGTGCGACCTCACCGCCGCGGTGCCCAGCCAGCGGGCGAGCATCGATCTGGGTCCGGTGGATCGGGCGCGGGTGGACATCTTCGCCGAGTTCTTCGACCAGAGCGGCAAGCGGGTCCTGTCCGGGGCGGCGCTCGGCGCGAGCAGCGTCGGAGCCGACGGCACGCCGCAGGGCCTGCCGCTGTACCCGGTGGGCGAGTGGAGCTGCCCGGCGGGGGTGATGAGCGCCGGCCGGGCCTTCCACTCGGCGACCCCGCTGCCCAATGGCGAGGTGCTACTGCTCGGCGGCATCGAGGCGGTGGCGGGCTACGGGACCGACGTGTTCGGGGTGCTCGCCTCGGCGGAGATCTTCGATCCGCGCAAGGGGACGTTCAGCGGCTTTTCGAGCCCCGGGCTCGCCCCGCGGGCGTTCCACCAGGCGGCGGTGCTCAGCGCGACCGAGTCCGAGGTGCGCATCCTGGTCTACGGCGGCGTCACCGCCCCGAGCGCCGGGCTGCCGGTGCTCTTGGCGCCCAACAGCGCCTCGCCGATCCGGCTGTCCCCGGCCGGCAGCGCCTCGCCGGCCGGCGCCGAGCTCTTGGTCTACAACCCGGCCAACCACACCCTGACGAGTACGATGGTGGCGACCAGCGGCTCGCACGCCACCGCGTTCGCCGGGGGCGCGGGCCTGGTCGGCGGCGGCCTGCTGGTCGCCGGCGGCTCGACGTTCGCCCCAAGCGGCGCCTTCAACCGCAACACCCCGACGATGCTCGGCGCCAACGGCGAGCTCGCCCTGGGTCCCCCCGCAGCGACGACCGCGAGCCTCACCTTCGCCCCCACGCCGCCGATGCCGTCGCCCTGGCTGCTGGCGCCCTCGGTCACGCCGCTGTCGCCGACGACCGCGCTGGTGCTGGGGGCGCAGGTCCCGGCCCTGGTCACCGACCCGATCGACATGCTGGCGGTCCCGGTGAGCGGTCTGCCCCAGGGGCTGAACCTGGCCAGCCCGATGGGCGTTCCGCTCATGGGCGCGCCGACCGTCTACCACACAGCGACGCGCCTGGGACCGCCGCTCACCGCCGCGGGGGTCAGCGGCGCCGCCCAGATCCTGGTCACCGGCGGCTTCCTGATGACGACGCAGCCGCCGCAGATCCCGGGCCAGCCGCCGACGCCGGACCTGGCCGTGCGGCTGTACACGGTGCCCGACCCGGCGGGTGCCCAGGGGCCGATCGGCTACCAGGCGATCCCGACCTACAGCCCGACCGCCATGTGCGGGCTCGACGATGGCCACTATCGCCCGGCCGGCTTCGAGGCCGCCGCCGCCACCCCCTCGGGCCAGCAGGTGCTGATCACCGGCGGCACGCCGACCGTGCGCTACGGCGCCAACCAGTGCGTCGACTGCGAGCCGGCGGATCCGGCGACCAGCAAGCTGCTCTGCGTGCTGAGCCAGGTCTCGCTGTACAACGCCGCGACCAAGACGCTCAGCGCCGGCCCGCGGCTCGGTCTGGGCCGCATGGGCCACCAGCAGACGGCGCTGCGCGACGGCACGATCCTGGTCACCGGCGGCCTCATCCGTCCCGGGGGCGACGCCACCACCGCCACCGCCGAGGCCGAGGTGTGGAACCCGCGCGCTGCCGACCCGGCACAGCTCGATCCCGAAGACCCGGTGGTCCCGGTGCTCGACGACGGGCAGAAGGCGCTGCGCCCGGGTCTGGGGCTGGCCAGCCCATGTCCGGTCCTTAACTAGCCCTCGCTTCATATACACTGCCGGCCATGAGAGCGCGCAAAATGGCAGGTCGTTTCGCGCACCCAAGCGCGAAAGCGATCCTCGGTGTGGCCTTTTTTCTGGCGGGCGCGGCGCACGCTGCCACCCCCAAGGTGTGCGGCAACGACGCCATGCTGGGGAACTTCGATCCGACGAGCTGCCCGGTCCTGCGGGACGACGGCGTCGCCCCCGACGAGGCCGCCGGCGACGGCATCTACACCGTCGAGGTCACGCTGAGCAAAAAGCCGCTGCTCGAGTACAAGCTGTTGCCGAGCGGCGCCTTCGACGGCAGCCAGCTCGGCCAGAGCGGCACCTGCGACGTCCAGGGCATGCGCACCAACACCTACGGCAACATCCAGGTCCCCGACCCGGACACCAGCCGGCCGGTGCGCTTTTTCTACGACAGCCGGGCGATCGCCGATCCGAGCTACGCGGCGCCGCCGGGCAACCGCTCGGTCGGCGATGACCTGATGCTGCGCTCGCCGGCGGCGCGCTGCCCGGAGTGGCGGGTGGTCGGCGACTTCCAGGGCGTGCCCTTCGATCGGACGGTCGGTACCGTCGAGCTGACGCTGCAGAGCCCCGGGGTACTGGTCGGCCGGCTGACCGCCATAAAGGCCCTGGCGAGCGGCTGGCGCTGGCGGGTGGTGCAGGGCGGCGCCGGCCTGGTCGGGGCCCGGCAGTACGGTCCGAGCGGCTGGGCCGACGATCCGTGCGACGCCGATAACGTCCAGGTAGCGAGCGCGGTGCGGCCGGGCGACATCGTCTACTTCACCTGGTACAGCGCCACCGGCCGCCTGCGCACCGTCGTCGTGGCGCCCGGCGACGATCCCGATGGCGGCGTCCACGGTGGGCTGCCGCTGTGTCCGCCGGTGGTAAACCCGGCCGACCTCGGCGAGGCGGCGGATCTTCGCGGGCTCGGCGACGACCTCCCGGTCGAGCGCGGCGAGGCG
>DAOMZC010000059.1:0-15227 GCA_035437965.1 Pseudomonadota bacterium | reverse complement strand
GCCGCCCACCAGTCGTAGGGCGCGCAGTGGGCGAGGCTCGGGTCAAAGTGCGGGTTGCGGAACTCGGTCGAGACGTGGACGAGGTTGGGCACCCGCTCGCGCTGCATCGGCAGGAGCTTGCCCTCGCGCAGCAGCCGCTCGACCGCGTAGCTCGATGGGAAGATCAAGTCGTAGGGGGTGGCGTCGTGGGCCAGCCGCTGCAGCAGCTCTTCGCTCGTCGCGTAGGTCCCAAGGACCACCTTGTTGCCGGTCTCGGCCTCGAAGCGCGGCAGCGTGGTCTTGCCGAAGTAGTCGGGGAACGCCAGCACCTGCAGCGTCTGCCCCGAGGGCACCGTCGTCTGGCTGGCGAGCAGCGGCGGCGACCGCTGGCAGCCTGACCCGAGCCCGGCGAGCCCCCCAAGACCGACGATCCCGGCAAACATGAAGACCGCCGCGCGCCCCGCGCGGTCGCGCAAAACTCCAGTCGGTGCCGGACAAGGCCTTGGGAGCATGGTCGCTACCCTTAGCAGCATGCCACAGTTCCCGGTGGCTAGACCATTTTCCAGCATGAGGTCGCGCCGTGCCGCAACCGACCTGAACAAATCAGGGCACGCGGGTCAGTAAAGCAGCGTAAGATACGAACATCATTGGCAAATACGGCGAGCCGTGGTCGCCGCGTCGCCGGACGACGACCCGTTGTTGCATCGCTGTCGCATCGCTGTCGCTGTCGTTATCGCATCGTTGTCGCACCGCTATCGCACCGCTATCGCACCTCTTGGAGGTCCCATGTCCTACCCGCTCGCGCGACCCTCTCTCCGCCGGAGCCCGGGCCCCGGCCTACTTGCTGTGGGCAGCCTGCTCCTGCTCGGCAGCCTCGCCTGCACGCCGACCCGGCTCAGCAGCGACGACGATGACGGCACCGATCCCGGGACGATGATGATGATGCCGCCGACCAAGCCGGGCACCGTCGTCATCACCCCGAACCCGGTCAACATCGACGCGACGACCAGCGACATGAAGGTCCAGCTCAAGGCGGTCTCGACCTCGCTTGGGGACATCACCAAGAAGGCGAGCTGGACGCTGTCGGACTCGGGAGTGGGGGTCATCCAGGCGGGCCTGCTCACCGTGCGCGGCGGTACAGGCCGCGGCGGCCGGGTGTCGGTCTACGCCAGCTACGGCGTCCAGAGCGGCGTCGGCATCATCAACATCAGGTTCAACGCCCCCGACGTGATCGAGTCCGGGGCGCCGCCCAACGCCAAGGACTACTTCTCCGGGACCGACGGCGGCGCGGCGCCGAGCTGGGTCTACCCGCTGGAGCGGACGATCCTGCCGCGCAACCTCGGCCAGGTGAACCTGCAGTGGAACGCCGCCGGCAGCGCGGTCGTATACCGCATCCACATCGAGAGCGCGCTTTACGTCCGCAATATTTATCTCGCGCCCACCGTGTGCAGCGGCGGCCGCTGCCAGTACACCGCCGCCGACGCCCTGTGGTCCGAGATGACCACCTCGCTGGCCGGTGGCGACGCCACCTTCACCATCAGCGCCAGCAATGGCGTCGGCGAGCCGTTCGGCAGCGCGCCGCGCCAGATCTCGTTCTCGCCTGAGGACGTGAAGGGCGGCCTGTACTACTGGTCGACAGCGATCTCCGGCATCTACCGGGTGCCGCTCGGCGCCAAGACGGCGCAGGTGTTCATCAACCGCGGCAACGAGTTCGGCTGCTCGGGCTGCCACGCCGTCTCGCGCGACGGCAAGAAGGTGGCGCTGGAGTTCGGCAGCGCCGACGGCATCGGCGGCGGCATCGTCGATGGCTCCGACGGCACCAAGTACGTGGTCAAGCCGCCGGCGTCCGGCCAGTGGAACCTGCAGAGCTTCTCGCCGATGGGCGACATGCTGATCGTCAACTGGCAGCAGCAGGCGCGGATCATCGACTCGACCACCGGCCAGAAGCTGTTCGACGTGCCGGTGCGCATGGCCCAGCCCGAGTGGTCACCCGACGGCAAGAACATCGTCTACGTCAGCTACCCGGCGGGCGGCAGCGGCGAGGAGTGGAACGCCAACAACATCGGCGACATCATGACCATTCCGTTCAACGGCGGCTCGTTCGGCGCGCCGCAGACCATCGTGCCGCTCGTCGACAACAAGGAGTATCACTTCTATCCGTCGTGGACCCCGGACTCCAAGTGGATCGTGTTCAATACCGGCAAGGTGCCGTGCAAGGGCGGCGGCGGCTGCAACACCTACGACCCCACCAACACGGTGCTGCGCATCGTCAAGGCGACCCCGGGCAGCACGCCCCTGGAGCTCGCACGCGCCGGCTACATGGGCAACTCGGGGACCAACTGGCCGCGGGTGACGCCGTTCATCCAGGGCGGCAAGCTCATCTTCTTCACGTTCTCGGCGCGCTTCCCGTACGGCTTCATCAAGAGCGGCAACAACCCGCAGATCTGGATGGCCGGCGTCGACCTGGAGAAGGCCGAGACCAAGCCCGACGAAGACCCGAGCTTCGCGCCGTTCTGGCTGCCGTTCCAGAACCCCAGCGAGAGCAACCACCTTGGCACCTGGACCACCGACGTCAAGTGCATGAGCGACGCGCAGTGCCCGTCGGAGTTCCGCTGCATGGGCGGCAGCTGCGTTCCCCCCATCGGCTAGCCCATAAGTAACAAACCCGCCAAGATATGGACCAGAGCGGTCCGCGCCGCGCGATCACAACCGACCTTGAGGAGTACCTGGCATGCGCTTGAATCAGCGCCGCGCGGCGGCCCTCCTTTTTGGCTCCGTCGTGGCGCTCGGCGCTGCGGCCGCCGCCGAGCGCGCGGGAGCCTCGCCGCAGACTCCGCCCGAGCGCGCGGGAGTCTCGCCGCAGACTCCGCCCGAGCGCGCGGGAGTTCCGCCGTCCGGCCGCGCGCGCGCTGGAGCTTCGCTGCCGACCCCGCCCGCGCGCCCTGGGGCATCGCCGCTCGAGGTTGCTGCGCTGCAGGAGGCGCTGCAGGTGGTGGTGATCAAGACGCCGAGCTGGGAGGCCGTGCGCGGCACCGCGCAGCGCTTTGAGCGCAGCACCCCAGAGGCCCGGTTCCGCGCCGTCGGGCCACCGCTGCCGGTGTGGGTCGGACGGAGCGGGCTGGGACTGCGCAGCGATGCGGCAGCCGCGGCGGCCGGCGAGCGGGGGCCGCGCAAGCAGGAAGGCGACGGACGGTCACCGGCGGGCGTGCTGACCGTGGGCGCGATGTGGGGCTACGCCGAGCGCGCCCCCGCGGGGGTGCGGCTGCCCTACAAGACCGCCGGCGAGCGCGATCGCTGCGTCGACGACATCGGCTCGCCGTACTACAACCGGCTCACCGCGCAGCCGCCGGGCGGTCCGCCGCCCTGGCGCTCGGCCGAGTCGCTGCGGCTGCCCACCGATCACTACAAATATCTGGTCGTCCTTGGCTACAACACCGAAGCGCCGCAGCCCGGCGCCGGCAGCTGCATCTTCCTGCACCTCGCCCCGCCGCCGGGAGCCCCCACCGCCGGCTGCACCGCGCTGGCCGAGGCCGACCTGCTCACCGTGCTGCGCTGGCTCGACCCCCGGCGCCACCCGGTGCTGCTGCAGCTGCCCGCGCCGCTGCTACAGACCGGCGGCGCCTGGCCGATCCCCGACGAGCTCAGACGCTGAAGCTGGAGCCGCAGCCGCAGGTCGACTTGACGTTGGGGTTCTGGAACTTGAAGCCTGCGCCCTGCAGACCCTCGACGTAGTCGACCTCGGTGCCGCGCAGGTACTGCAGGCTCATCTGGTCGACGACGAGGCGCACCCCGTGCGAGTCGTACTGGCGGTCCATCGCCGTGCTCTGGTCGAAGTACAGGTCGTAGCTGAAGCCCGAGCAGCCGCCGCCGACGACGCGCAGGCGCAGGCCGAAGCTGTCTTCGATGTTCTCGGCGCTGCGGATCTCGCGGACCTTTTCGGCCGCGCGCTCGGTCAGGTTGAGGGGGTTCTCTGCCGCCGGCTTGGGCTGGGGCGGGGCCGTGTCCGGCTTACGGATGTTGGTGGTGACTGTGGCCATGGTCTCTCCTTAGGAACGATTTAAGGCGTCTCGGGACGCCCAGCAATGGTTGTGGTTGCGCGCTGGCTGACCCGCGGTGTAGCACGGCGCCGCGGCGCTCGCTCTAACGAACACGTCTATCTTGGCCCGCCGCCGCGGACTCCTGGCCTGCCGCCGCGGTCTCCTGGTACGAGTAGCGCTCTTCGGCGAACGGCTCGCCGCGGTTGTGGTAGCCGCGCGCCTCCCAGTAGCCGCGCCGGTCTTCGCACAGGAACTCGACGCCGCCCACCCACTTGGCGCTCTTCCAGGCGTACAGCTTGGGCACCACCAGGCGCAGCGGCCCGCCGTGCTCCTCGCTGAGCGGCTGGCCGTCGTGGCGCAGCGCGAACAGCACGTCGCTGTCGAGCAGCCAGCTGAGCGGCACGTTGGTGTAGTAGCCGTCATAGGCGTGGAGCATCGCGTGCTTGGCGGTCGGCCGCACCCGGGCGAGGTCATAGATCGTCCGGAACCGCACCCCCTGCCAGGTATTATCGAGCTTGCTCCAGGTGGTGACGCAGTGGAAGTCGGCGGTGAGCGTCACCTGCGGCAGCGCGCGGAACTGCTCGAAGGTGAGCTCGAACAGGTTGTCGGCTTCGCCGAAGATCTTGAACCGCCACTTGGACATGTCGGTAAAGATCGGGACCCCCGAGTAGTGCAGCACCGGCCACTTGCGGGTCAGCGTCTGACCGGGCGGCAGCCGCGCGGCCTCCGACCCCGGCCGCGCCGGCCCTGAAGCTGTCGCCGAGTCAGCGCGGTTGTTTGGGGCAGCGGGGAAGCGGCTCATGGATTCCTGGAAGCAAGCACCGCACCGTTGCGGCAATTCTAACCTTACGTAAGATTATCGAGCTGGCGCCGCCCTCGTCAAGTCACAGCCACCGCGCGGCGCCGACCGCCCACCCCTGTGAGGACTTGCGCGGTCCTCGGCGAGGTCATAACTAAACCCCCATGCCGAACTTTTCATCGCTTCTATCCCAGGTAAAGACCAGCATCAAAGAGACCAAGGTGGACGAGATTACGGCGCAGCCGCCCCAGGTGCTCATCGACGTCCGCGAGGGCGACGAGCACCAGGAGGGGTTCATCCCGGGGGCGCTGTGGATCCCGCGCGGCAAGCTGGAGCTGCGCATCGAGGACGCGGTGCCCGATCGCGGCGCCGACATCGTGCTCTACTGCGCCGGCGGCAACCGCAGCGCCCTGGCGGCGCGCACGCTCGGTGAGCTCGGCTACACCCGGGTGCGCTCGCTGGCCGGCGGCTACGGGGCGTGGAAGCGGGCCGGCCTGCCGACCGACAAGCCGTTCATCTTCACCGAGGCGCAGAAGTCGCGCTACGCCCGCCACATCATGCTCCCCGAGGTGGGCGAGAAGGGCCAGGCCAAGCTGCTCCAGGCCAAGGTGCTGCTGCTCGGCGCCGGGGGGCTGGGGTCGCCGTCGGCGCTGTACCTGGCGGCGGCCGGCGTCGGGACGCTCGGGATCGTCGATGACGACGTGGTCGACGCCTCGAACCTGCAGCGCCAGATCCTGCACAACACCTCGCGCATCGGCGTGCCCAAGGTCGAGTCGGCGCGCACCACCCTGACCGAGCTCAACCCCGATGTGCGGGTCATCGCCCACCAGGTCCGGCTAACCGCCGAGAACGTCCTGTCAATCATCAAGGACTACGACCTGATCGTCGACGGAGCCGACAACTTCCAGACCCGCTACCTGCTAAATGACGCGGCGCTCATCCTCAACAAGCCCGTGCTGCACGCATCGATCTTCCGCTTCGAGGGTCAGCTGACCACGTTCCTGCCGTGGCAGGGCCCGTGCTACCGCTGCCTGTACCCCGAGCCGCCGCCAGCCGGCATGGCCCCCTCGTGCAACGAGGCCGGCGTCCTCGGCGTCCTGCCCGGCGTCATCGGCGTCCTGCAAGCCACCGAGGCCGCCAAGGTGCTGCTCGGCATCGGCGAGACCCTGTCGGGCCGGCTGCTCATCTACGACGCCCTCGGCGCCAAGTTCCGCGAGCTGAAGCTGCGCCGCGATCCGCAGTGCGTCGTCTGCTCGGACCGCAGCAAAAAGATCGAGCTCATCGACTACGAAGCCTTCTGCAACCGCCCCTAAGTCCTCCCCATTCCTAGGTCACCCCTGAACCTCTTTCGGGAGCCAAAAGGCGTGGGCCGACCGGAGATCTTTTTTTGTCAGCGCCAGCTGGCAAAAAAAGATCGCAGGGAAGGGGGACCCGCGCCGATCAAACTACGGCTGTGACCCTCTAAAAAAGCCCGCACCCGCGCCAAAAATCCTAGGCCCGCGGCAAACACCGCATCGCCGTCCCACTCGCCTTATCAATCTTCTTCTCGGTCGTGTGCGACAGCATGAGGATGCCCGTTGCCCCCCGCTCCGCCGCCGCCCGGCGCAGCTTTGCCAAGCTCGACTCGAAGTTGCCGGACTCGACCTCGATGACCCCCAGCTCCTCGTAGAGAGTGCAGCTTGGCAGCTGGCCCTTTTCGAAGATCTCGACCTTGAGCTCGCGAGGGGTAAGGTCGCTCGGCTTGAGGTTGCCCGGCCCGCACGCCGCCACGCTCAGGCAGAGTCCGCCGCATAGCCAGCCGAACCGTCGGGAAAAAGAGGGGGCGAAGTTACGCATGGCCTGATTACAGGAGCTTGCGCGCCCCCTGTCAATGGTTCTAAATCGCCCGCCTAGGACGCGGTCGCGGCGGCCGCCTCGTCGCCGTGCAGGGCCTTGCGCAGCGAGGCGAGGACCTCGTGCAGGGCGTCACGGGCGCTCGGCACCATCGGGGCGAAGCTGATGAAGCCGTGGACTTGGCCGGCGAAGTAGAGGAGCTCGCTTGGGACCCCGGCGGCGCGCAGCGCCTTCTCGTAGGCGAGGCCTTCGTCGCGGATCGGGTCGTACCCGCACACCACCACGATGGCGCGCGGCAGACCGGCAAGGCTCGCTGCCCGCAGCGGCGACATCCGCGGGTCGTGGCGCTCGGCCTCACTCGACAGGTAGTGCCCGAGGAACCACGAGGTATCCGACGGGTGCAGGACCCCCACCCCCGTTTCGCGCATCGAGGGGTAGTCGCCGGCGGCATCGGTGGCCGGGTAGATGAGCAGCTGGCAGCACAGCGCCGGCCCGCCGTGGTCACGCAGCTGCTGCGCCACCACCGCCGCCAGGTTGCCGCCCGCCGAGTCGCCGCCCACCGCCAGCCGGTGCGGCAGGATGCCGAGCTCGGCTGCCTGCGCCGCGACCCAGCGGGTGGCCGCCACGCAGTCCAGCACGCCGGCAGGAAACTTGTGCTCGGGGGCGAGCCGGTAGTCGACCGAGACCACCACGCACCCGACCTGCTGGGCGATCTCCCGGCACTCGCGGTCGTAGGTGGCGACGTTGCCGACGACCCAGCCGCCGCCGTGGAAGTAGACAAGGCCCGGCCGCGCCGCCGCGCCCGCTTGTTGCCCGGCCTGCGGGGCCTGCGGAGCCTGCGCCTGCGGAGCCTGCGCCTGCGGCCTATAGACGCGCACCGGGATCTCCCCCGCCGGTCCCGGGATCCGGCGATCCACCGCGGTCACATCAGATGCCGCCGAGCCCGCAAGCTGCGCCCCAAGCAGCGCAAACTGCGCCATCTGCGCCCGCGCCTGCTCGGGGGTCTGGCTGCTAAACGGCGGGGCGCCAAACGCCGCCATCTGCTGCAGAAGGACTTCGACATCGGGGGCAACTGCCATGGTGGGCTCCTAAATTACGTGATCCCGCGGTTTTGCGGCTCTTAAGACTGCCCAGCATGGCCTAGAGCCGGCCGGGTGTGGTAGGAGCATCTTTATAGGAGCAGCGCAAAAGTCTAGGCAGTTTCAGCCTGGGATGTAGCTCACGCGAAACGATGAATACAGAGGGCTCAAAGCCGTGTAGGATAGTTTGATAGGATAACCATCGGGGGATCGCTGCTCTCTCGTTGCCCATGTGGGGACCGTAGTTGTTTACTTCCCTGGCCGAGGTCTCTGGGTGCAGTCTTTGGGACTCGGCGTAGTTCCCATATGGTCCTTTGTGTACGGGGTCCGGGGTGCTTCACATGACTTGCGCCGGTAACGACACACTGACCTGCGCGGCTCGCCTCACCCTCGGGGAGAAGGCGAGGGCAAGCGGGGCCTGCCTGCAGCCTGCGCGCCGCCGGTTGACCGAGGTCGGGCCATGACGCCGAATCGGCGGCCCCAGCGGACGCGCCTGGACCGCATCTCGGGGACCCTGTCGGGCCTCATCACCGTGCACCAGCGGGCGTTCTCCGCCTCGGGGCGCGAGCGCGAGCCGGGCTTTCTCGACATCCTGAAAAAGCCCCACCTTTTCGGGCGCGACCTGGTGAGCGGCGCCATCTCGGCGCTGGTCACCGTCTGCTACAGCCTGTCGTTCGCGGCCATGATCTTCGCCGGCGATCTCGCCAGCCACCTCGGCGAGGGCGTGCGCATGGCGCTCATGAGCGCCGGCCTCACCGTCATCTTCGTCGCCCTGACCAGCCCCTTCTACTTCGCCATCGCCGGGCCCGACTCGCGCTCGGCGGCGGTGCAGAGCGCGATGGCGGCGATGCTGGTGCGCGAGCTCAAAAACCTCGGTCCGGGGGTCGACAGCACGGCGCACATCATGTTCGCGCTGGCCGTCTCGACGATGGTGACCGGCGGCGCGCTCTATGTGCTCGGCAAGCTGCGCATGGGGCGGTGGATTCGCTACGTTCCCTATCCGGTCATCGGCGGGTTCCTCGTCTCTACCGGCTGGGTGCTCGCCACCGGCGGGCTGCGCGTCATGATGCCGCCCGAGCTGCCGCCGGTGTCGCTGGCCGCGCTGCCCAAGATCATCGCCGAGAACGCGCACTGGCAGCTTGCCTTTGGGCTCCTGTTCGCGCTGTCGATGTTCGTCGTGCTCGGGCGGGCCAAGCAGTACTTCGCGCTGCCGGCGCTCTTGGTCACCGGGACGCTGCTCACCCACGTCACCCTGTTTGTCATGCCGTATGTGAAGTCGCTGGGAATTACCGACACCCAGCGCATGGGGTGGCTCTTGCGCACCAGCCACCGCGTCACCCAGGTCGCCCCCGGGATGACCCAGATCTCGGAGATCGCCGACGACGGGCTGTGGCTGCCGATGCGCGACTGGATCCACAAGCAGCCGTTCGCGGCGCTGCGCCTGTCCACCGTCCCCGAGTACGGCTTTGAAATCATCGTGCTCATCGCCGTCACCGCGATCGCGGTCCTGGTCACCGCCGCGGCGATCGAGGTCGCGACCAAGCGCGACGCCGATCTGGACCAGGAGCTCAAGGGCCACGGCATCGCCAACATGTTCTCGGGTCTGTTCGGCGGCATCGTCGGCAGCAACGCCATCGCCCGCTCGATGCTCAACCTGCAGGCGGGCGCGGCGACGCGGCTGTCGGGGGTGGTCGCCGGCTCGCTGTGCCTGGCGATCCTGTTTATCAGCCCCAAGCTCGCCGAGTACCTGTCGCGGCCGGTGATGGGAGCGACGCTCCTTTATCTCGGGCTGCGCCTGCTGCAAGAGTGGCTGATCAAGGCCTATTCCAAGCTGGCCAAGACCGACTACCTGCTGGTCGTGCTGATGCTGCTGCTTGTCATCTTCACCCGCACGTTCGTGGTCGGGCTGTTTGTCGGGGCGCTCGCCTCGTGCCTGATCTTCGCGGTGAACTACAGCCGGGTGTCGGTGGTGCGCAACGCGTTCACCTGCGACGAGTACGGCAGCAAGGTGCAGCGCTCGGCGGAGGAGAACCAGGTGCTGCGGGTGCGCGGGCGCCAGTACTGGGTGCTGCGCCTGCGCGGCTATCTGTTCTTCGGCTCGATCGTGGGACTTGTAAGTGAGATCCGCTCGCGCATAAAGAGAAGCTACGCTAGCGATCCGCAGCCGATCCGCGCCGTGGTGCTCGACTTCCGCTACGTCAACGGCATGGACTCCTCGACCGCGCTGACGCTGGTGAAGCTGCGCCAGACGATCGAGGACCGCAAGATGCAGCTGGTGTTCACCGCGCTCGATCCCGAGATGGAGCGCGCCCTGCGCCGCGAGCACTGCATCCGCGATGACAATGTGTGCCTGGTGTTCGACGACCTCGACCGCGCCCTTGAGTGGTGCGAGCAGCGGGCGCTGGCGATGGAGCCGAGCCTGTCGCGCATCGACCTGCCGTTCGTGCAGCGGCTGGCCAAGGAGTTCGGCAACCTCGACATGGCGGTGCGCTTCATGGACTACGTCGAGCGCATCGACCTGAAAAAAGGCGAGTACCTGTTCCGCCAGGGCGACGCCTCGGGGGCGACCTATGTCGTCGAGATGGGCCGGGTGAGCATCGTCATGGAGCGTCCGGACTCGCCGCCGCTGCTCCTGCGCTCGGTGACCTCGAACACCACGCTCGGCGAGATGGGGCTTTACCGGCAGAGCATCCGCTCGGCGTCGGTGCTTGCCGATGCGGCATCGGTCGTCCACCGGCTTACCCGCGCCTCGCTCGATCGCATGGAGCACGAGGCGCCCAAGGTCGCCGCCGCCTTCCACACCTACGTCATCCGCACCCTGGCCGACCGCCTGCACGTCGCCGACAAGGCGATCTCCGCCCTGGAGAGGTAGCAGGGCGCCGGCCGGGCCGCGGTGGCAGGCCGGGGTCGACGGGCGCGGCCAGGAAGAGTAAAACCGTAGCATGTCTCCAACTCCCCCACCGGACAGCGCGCCGGCCGCTGCCGGGCTGTCCCGGCGCGTCAAGATCCTCCTCGGCGCCGCCGGAATCGTCACCCTGCTGGCACCGGCGCTCCTCTACCCGTGGTTCGGCGCCCGCCGGCTGTCGCCGACCCGCTCACCGAGCGAGCTGCCGCCGCCCTACACCCTGCCGCCCGGCTTCCTGTGGGGCACCGCCACCGCCGCCTACCAGGTCGAGAACACCCAGAACGACGACTGGGCCGACTTCGAGCGCGAGGTCCTGCAGAACCGCCGCTTCGAGCAGCTCGCCCCCGGGCAGGCCAAGTCGGGTCACATCCACAACCTCGGCGACTACCCGCCCGAGGTGCTGGCGAAGAAGACCGACTTCGACGCCCGCATGGACAGCGACCTGGCGCTGGCGGAGAAGATGAAGCACAACTCCTACCGCTTCTCGATCTCGTGGAGCCGCCTGTACCCCACCGCCGAGCAGACCGAGCCCGACGCGGCGGGCCTGGCCTACTACCAGCGCCTGTTCGACGCGCTGGAGCGGCACCACCTGACGCCGATGGTGACCCTGTTCCACTTCGCCAGCCCGAGCTGGCTGTGGCAGGAGCGCGGCGGCAAGCGCGGCTGGGAGCGCGACGACGCCCTTACACACTTCGAGCGCTTCGTGCGCACCGTGGTGCAGCACTTCGGACCGCGCGCCCGCCTGTGGTGCACCCTCAACGAGCCGATGGTCTACATCTACTCGGGCTACCTGGAGGGCAACTTCCCGCCGTTCGAGCGGCGCAAAGGTCCGGTCGAGGTCATCCCGGTGCTCGAGCAGCTGCTGCGCGCCCACGCGCTGGCCTACTCGCTCCTCAAGGAGGACGCGCGCAAGCGCGGCGCCACGATCGAGGTCGGCTACGCCCACCACACCCGCGCCTTCGAGCCGCTGCGCTCCTACCACCCGCTCGATCGGGTGGTCGCGCGCGTCATCGAGCAGGCGTTCATCTGGGACTTCAGCGACGCGGTGGCCAGCGGCGTGCTGTCGGTGACCAACACCAGCCACCGGGCGCCGATTCCCGGCCTCAAGGGGACCCAGGACTACCTCGGCATCAACTACTACGGCCGCTTCTATGTGAAGACCGATCTCCTTTCGCCGACCAAGTTCCAGGTCCTGATGCACGACCCGGAGACCCCCGAGGTCGACAAGCCCAACGACCTCGGGTGGGCGAGCTACCCGCGCGGCTTTGGCCTCATCCTGCAGCGCGCCGGCTCGCGCTACCGGCTGCCCATCTACGTGCTGGAGAACGGCACCGCCGACCGCAAGGACGACGACACCGACCGTCAGCGGCTGCTCGTCGAGCACGTCAAGGAGATGTGGCTGGCGCGCCAGCACGGTGCCGACGTGCGCGGCTACTTCCACTGGTCGCTCCTCGACAACTTCGAGTGGGCCGAGGGCTTCGATGCCCGCTTCGGCCTCATCAAGGTCGACTACAAGGACGGCTTCCGCCGCACTCCGCGGCCGAGCGCCGCCCTGTACACGCGCATCATCGAGCACAACGGCCTCGATGAGGAGCTGGCCCGCCACTACGGGCTGCTGCCCGAGTAGGACCTCGACCCCACCAAAAAGGAGGGCTACGCAAGGCCCCAAACCAGGCGCTGCGCGCGCGCTCCGCCGCTGGCAAGCAAGCGTAGCCGCTGGCTGGGACACGGCGTTATGATGGTCTAGTGGCAGAGATCGGAAAGCGGCGCAGCCTGGTCCTTCTCTTCTGTCTGTACTTTGCGCAGGGGCTGCCGTTTGGCTTCCAGAACGAGATCTCGGCCTTCCTGCGCCAGGCCGGGCTGTCGCTGACCAAGATCGGCTTCGCCAACCTGCTGACGCTGCCGTGGTCGATAAAGGCCCTGTGGGCGCCGCTGGTCGAGCGCTACGGCTCCGAGCGCTTCGGCCGCCGCAAGACCTGGATCGTCGCCATGCAGCTCCTGCTCGCCGCCACCTGCGTGGTGACGGCGTTCTTCCCGCCGAGCGCCAGCCTGCAGGTGCTGGCGTGCCTGCTCCTCCTCATGAACCTGTTCTCGGCGACCCAGGACATCGCGGTGGACGGGCTGGCGGTGGATGTCGTAAAGGGCGAGGACCTGGGCCTGGCCAACACCGCCCAGGTGGTCGGCTTCAAGACCGGCATGATCGTCGGCAGCCTGCTGCTCGCCCGCGCCTACGTGCGCATCGGCTGGAGCGGCATCCTGTGGGTCATCGGCGCCCTCATCGTGCTCATCGCCCTGACCGTGCTGCCGCTGCGCGAGCCGCCGGCGCCGCCCGAGTCGCGCGTGGCCCGCCGGTCCCTGGGCGAGGTGCTGCGGCAGATGCTGCGCACCCTGCGCACCCCCGGCGCCCTGTGGCTCGTCGCGTTCGTCGGCACCTACAAGATCGGCGAGGGCATGGTCGACGCCATGTTCAAGCCGTTCCTCATCGATCACCACTTCACCATCCCGCAGATTGCGCAGTGGGTCGGCACCTATGGGCTGGTCGCCTCGATCGCCGGCTCGATGCTCGGCGGCTACCTGTCGTTTCGCTGGCCGCTCCTGGTGGCGGTCGGGGTCACCGGGGTGCTGCGCGCCTGCAGCATGAGCGGCGAGTGGTACCTGTCGCAGCTGTCGCCGATCTCGCCCGCGGCGGTCATCCTGGTCACCACGTTCGAGCACTTCTGCGGCGGCGCGCTGACCACGGCGATGTTCGCCTTCATGATGTCGCGCGTCGATCGCTCGGTCGGGGCCGCCCACTACACGCTGCTCGCCTGCATCGAGCTCGTCGGCAAGACGCCCGGCCGGCTGCTCGCCGGGGTGCTCGCCACCCACCTCGGCTACAGCACCCTGTTCGGCCTGGGCACCGTGCTGTCGTTCCTGTTCCTCCTGCTCCTCATCCCGCTCGGGCAGGGGCGCTCCGAAGCCGCCCCGCCGCGCCGGCGCCGCCGACGCAGCGACCCGAGCCTGATGATGGACTAGTCTTGCCAGAGCCCGCGGCGGGCGCGGCGCTCAGCCGGCGGTCAGGGCTGGCTCGGCTAGCGCTTGCCGACCCGGCGGAACAGCTTGGCGATCGCCGAGATCAGCTTGCCGTTCGGATCGACGTGGCTGCGGTCCGAAAGCGCCAGCAGCACGAGCTCGCGGCGAAGGACGAGCGCGGTGCCGGTCTCGCCGAACCAGCCCTCGGCCGCCTCCTGGCCCTTGCTGACAAGCTCCGGGCTGCCGTACTCGCACAAGAGCGCATCTACCCGATCGATGGTGCCGGTCTGGCACTTCTTGGCGTGGAGCGGTCCCGGATCGGTGTCGCTAAACTCCGAGACCGTGCGCCCGCCATCTTTGAACATCTGCAGCTCGCCCGAGATGCCCTTTTTCGAGCAGCCCCCAAGGCCCAGCGTTCCGAGCGTCCCGATCGCCGCCAAAAGCGCCAGCGGCCAAGCTCGCAGTCCCGCCATAACGAGGTCCTCCGTTCGGCAAAAGCCCCTCTCTATCATCAGCTAAAAGCGGCCCGGTGATCTACAGGCAATTCCACAGGCAATTACCCGGGCCAAAGCCTGGCGCTGCCCTGCCGCCCTAAAACTCCAAGCCCGGCAAGCCCGGCAAGCCCGGCAAAAAGCCCCGCAAGGCGGCGCTTCGGCAAAAAAACCTGGGGCTGCGCGGGGGTTTGCAAATTAAGACGCGCCGGGCCTCCGATATGATAAATTGCTAAGTTGTGGCGCAGCCTTACTCTCAGCCCCGAGAAGTCCACCTAAAGCTCGTATTTTTCGGGCCCGCCTCGGCAGGGAAGACCTCGGCACTCAACTACCTGTACCGGGTGCTGCGCCCGGACGTGCGCGGTCAGCTCGTCTCGGTGAACACCGGCACCGATCGGACGCTGTTCTTCGATTTCTATCCGGCGCCGCCGGCCAAGCTCCTCGGCGTAACGATCCATATGCAGATCTACGCCGCCGCCGGCAGCGTGCAGAACGACGCGACGCGGCGGGCGCTGCTCGCAGGCGTCGACGGGGTGCTGTTCATCGCCGACAGCCGCAAGGGCCGCGAGCGCGACAACATCCAGGCCCTGGAAGAGCTGCGCAACTGCCTGCTTGAACTCAACCTCAAGCTGGCCGAGCTGCCGCTGGTGCTGGCCTGGAACAAGCGCGACGTGCCCGACTCGCTGTCGGTGGGTGAGCTGGAGGCCGGTCTCAACATCACCCAGGCGCCGAGCTTCGCCATGGTCGCCCACGTCGGTCACGGCGTGTTCGAGTCGTTCCGCGCGCTGGCCAGCCGGGCGCTGGAGACGACGCTCAAGCGGCGGCCGGAGCTGCTCCCGGGAAGCTACAGCCAGCGGATGGAGGCTTCCTACGCCAGCGACATGGTGACCAATCGGCGGCTGTTGGCGACCCAGGAGGCGCAGCGCGCGCTGATGGTGCTAAACAGCCGGTACGCCTCGGACACCCCGCAGAGCCCGGGCGATCTGTCGCGCACCAGCGAGCCGGCGCCCAGCGCCTCGGCGAGCATCCCGCCGCCGCCGAGCCTCGCCCCGCCCGGGCCCGCCCCCGCGCCCCTGCCGCCAGTGAGCATCG
>DAOMZC010000058.1:0-15301 GCA_035437965.1 Pseudomonadota bacterium | reverse complement strand
AACATCGTCAAGCACCTGGGCCCCGATGCCCACTCCCTCCTTGATTACAAGTCGACCGGCATTCCCAAGCAGCGGCTGCACCTGCCGGGGCCCGACTTCGTCGACCGCATCTTCCGCGACACCGACCGCTCGCCGCGCGTGCTGGGGAGCCTGGAGACCATGTTCCGCGCGGGACGGCTCGGTGGCACCGGCTACCTGTCGATCCTGCCGGTGGACCAGGGCATCGAGCACTCGGCCGGCTCGTCGTTCGCGCCCAACCCCGACTACTTCGACGGCGAGAACATCGTCAAGCTCGCCATCGAGGGCGGCTGCAACGCGGTGGCCTCGACGTTCGGCGTGCTCGCCTCGGTCTCGCGCAAGTACGCGCACAAGATCCCGTTCATGGTGAAGATCAACCATAACGAGTTTCTCACCTACCCCAACAAGTTCGACCAGATCATGTGGGGCACCGTGAAGCAGGCGTGGAACCTCGGCGCGGTGGCCATCGGCGCCACGATCTACTTCGGCTCCCCCGAGTCGAGCCGTCAGATCGTCGAGGTGGCGCAGATCTTCCAGGCCGCGCACGAGCTCGGGATGGCGACCGTCCTTTGGTGCTACCTGCGCAACGAGTCGTTCGCCACCAAGGAGAAGGACTTCCACACCGCGGCCGACCTCACCGGCCAGGCCAACCACCTGGGCGTGACCATCTGCGCCGACATCATCAAGCAGAAGCTGCCGACCAACAACGGCGGCTACAAGGCCCTCGCCACCAAAGAGAGCCCGTACGGCAAGACCCATCCCAAGGTCTACACCGAGCTCGCGACCGACAACCCCATCGATCTGTGCCGCTACCAGATCGCCAACTGCTACATGGGACGCGCCGGACTTATCAACTCGGGCGGCGCCTCGGGCGGTGAGAGCGACTGGGCAGAGGCCACCCGCACCGCGGTCATCAACAAGCGCGCCGGCGGCATGGGGCTCATCTCGGGCCGCAAGGCGTTCCAGCGTCCGCTCGCCGAGGGCGTCTCGATCCTGAACGCGGTTCAGGACGTCTACCTGGCCAAAGAAATCACCATCGCCTGATTGTGCCGGGCGGACCGACTCGGCCCTTATTCCTTTCTCCACTGCCCGCGCCATCGGTCCGGCGCGGGCGGTGAAGAGGTCCCGATGAGCGCTGCCGATTCCCCGACCATCGACGCCACCACTCTGATCTATCTCAAATCTCTGTCTCACCGCTACCCGACGATCCGCGCCGCCCTCGGTGAGATCGCCCAGTTGAACAGCGTGCTGACCCTGCCCAAGGGCACCATTCACATCGTCAGCGATGTCCATGGCGAGTTCAAAAAGCTCAAACATATTATCAACAACGCCTCGGGAAGCCTGCGGCCGCTCGTCGAGAAGATCTTCGGCAGCGAGCTCGTGGAGGCCGAGCGCCTGCAGCTCCTCAACCTCATCTACTACCCGCGCGAGGCGTTCGCGCACGCCCAGAAGTCGCTCCCCACGGATGCCGAGCGGCACGCCTTCGTCCGCCGCACCCTCACGCTGCAGTTCCGCATCCTGCGCGAGCTCGCGCGCCGCTACGCGACCAAGCAGCTCGAGCACCTGTTGCCGGAAGGCTACCGGGTGCTCTTCCGCGAGCTCCTGTTCGAGTCGCTGCTCGGCCGCAGCCCGGTGTTCATCGACTCGCTGCTGGCGCCGTTTCTGAAGCAGGGGGAGGATCTGGAGCTCCTGCGCGCCAGCGCCCACCTCATCCGCAACCTGTCGATCTCCGAGCTCATAGTGGCCGGGGATCTCGGCGACCGCGGGCCGCGGATCGACAAGGTGCTTTCTCACCTGATGGTGCAGCCCAGCGTTGCCATCACCTGGGGAAATCACGATGCCTCGTGGATGGGCGCGTGCCTGGGTCAGGAGGCGCTCATCGCCACCGTGCTGCGCGTCTCGCTGCGCTACCGGCGGCTGTCGCAGCTCGAAGAGGGCTACGGCATCACCATCGCGCCGCTGGAGAAGCTCGCCCGCACCGTGTACGGCGAGGATCCGGCCGAGCGCTTCGCCTGCAAGGGCGAAGGTCTGCGCGACCCGCTCTTGATGGCGCGCATGCAGAAGGCGATCGCGATCATGCAGTTCAAGCTGGAAGGCCAGCTGGCAAAGCGCCACCCGGAGTGGCACATGGAGCACCGCGGGCTGCTCGACTGCATCGACTACCAGGCGGGGACGATCCGCATCGGCGACAAGACCCATGCGCTGCTCGACCGCAACCTGCCTACCATAGATCCGGCGGATCCGTTCAAGCTGAGCGCCGAAGAAGACGCGTGCATGAGCCGGCTCAAGCAGTCGTTCCTGCACAGCCCGACCTTGTGGGAGCACATGCGCTTTGTCGAGCAGCGCGGCACGATGTGGCTGCACCGCGACGACACCCTGGTCTTCCACGGCTGCACGCCGGTGGACGCCGCGGGCAACTTCCTGATGATGCCGGTGGACGGCCAGGAGCTCGGCGGCCGCGCCCTGTTCGACAAGCTGAATCAGGTCGTGCACCGCGCGTTCCACCGCCACGAGCCCGCCGATCTGGATCTCTTGTGGTACCTGTGGGCCGGCCCGCTGTCGCCGCTGTTCGGCAAGGATCGGATGGCGACCTTCGAGACGTACTTCATCGCCGATAAAGAGACGCACAAGGAAACCAAGAACCCGTACTTTTCCCTGATTCATACAAAGGAATTCTGTGCTCGCCTGTTCGCCGAGTTCGGGGTCGATCCGCAGCGCGGACTCATCGTCAACGGCCACGTCCCGGTGAAGCTGGAGAAGGGGGAGAATCCGGTCAAAAAGAGCGGCCAGGCGGTGACCATCGATGGCGCGTTCTCGGAAGCGTACGGCGACAAGGGCTACACCCTGGTCCTTGCCGCCTCGGGGATCGAGCTCGCCCAGCACCACCACTTCGAGAGCCTGCAAGAGGCGGTGACGAACGGCGCCGACATCATCCCCAAGATCGAGTCGATCCGCAGCTACCCCGAGCCGCGCACGGTCGCCGACACAGAGATCGGCGCCGCGATCCGCCGCGAGATCGAAGTCCTGGAGCTCCTCATCAGCGCCTACCGCAACAGCATCCTTCACGAGACCCGCTAACCGCGCCCGCTCCCTTCCGTGTCGGAAAATGGGCGGCGCCGCCCCGCCGCGCGCCGCCGTCGAGCTCGCGGCGGCCGGCAAAAACTCCTGGCGCGCTGTGGGGATGGCTAATTCTCCGGTGGCGATTGACGCGGCTTTCGTTCTAGTGTCTATAGAAAAGTAATTTCAGCGATGCCCGGAAGGCGGCAACCATGACTGTCGACGAACAGACGACGCATGCTGAGCTCCTGGAGCAGACGCGTAGCGCTGACGAGGCAGGGGTCGCGGCGCGCGAGGAGCTCATCGGCAGACTGGAGGCCGAGCGAGATCAGCTGCTGGCGCAGAACCAGGAGCTCCGCGAGACCCAGCGGCGCCTGGAAGAGGAGCGGGCGCGCTACGTCGATCTGTACGACTTCGCCCCCGCGGCTTACCTCACCTTCGATGTCAATGGCTGCATCGTCGAGCTGAACCTGGCCGCCGCCGCGCTGCTCGGGAGCGAGCGCGAGCGCCTGCTCGGCCAGCCGTTCCTTCTTTTCGTTGCGGCGGCCGACAAGCAGCGCTTCTTGAGCTACCTGACCGGCTGCTTCACCCGGAGCGACAAGCCGACCCTGGAGCTGACGCTCGCGCCGCGGACGCGCGGGCCGCTGGTCGTGCAGCTGGTGAGTACCCTGTGCAGCAAGGGCTGCGGCAACCGCGTCGGCTGCCGGGTCGTGCTCACCGATCTCAGTGAGCGTCTGCAGACCGAGGAGGCGCTGCGCTTCTCGGTGCGCATGCGCGAAGACTTCCTGGCCATCGTGTCCCATGATCTGCGGAGCCCCCTGAACTCGATCCTGCTCGGCACCCAGACCCTGCTCAAGGCAATGGCGGGGAGCGATGAGCAGCCAAGGGACGGCCGCAACGTGCTCCACATCATCAAGCGGTCGGCCGAGCGGATGAGTCACCTGCTCGCGGATCTGCTGGATCTGTCGAGCATGAGCGCCGGCCACCTGTCGATGCAGCGCGCCCCCCAGGACGTGGCGGAGCTTGTGACCGCGGCGCTGGAGCTCGTGAGGCCCGCGGTGGTGGAGAAGGGGCTGCAGCTGGACCTGCAGGTCGAGGCGGACAAGCTCCTGTCCTACTGCGATCGCGAGCGCATCACCCAGCTCCTCCTGAATCTCCTCGGCAACGCCATCAAGTACACGCCGCGCGGCGGCAGCATCCGCGTGGTGGCCAAGCCGCAGACCAGCGGCGTCCAGGTCGCGGTGCACGACACCGGACCGGGGATCGAGAAGACTCAGCTCGCGCACATCTTCGATCCGTACTGGCAGGCGGGAAAGACCGCGCACAAAGGAGCGGGGCTCGGGCTGTCGATCGCCAAGGGCATCGTCGAGTTCCACGGCGGCAAGCTGTGGGCGGAGAGCGAGCCGGGACAGGGCAGCTCGTTCTACTTCACCCTGCCGTCCGCGCCGCCGCCCGACCCGAGCGACAGCCCATCGCCGGAGCCGACCTCGGACTCCGGACCAACGCCGCTGCCGGGCCCGCGGGCGCCCAAGAGCGGCTCGCTGCCGGCCATCGCGTCGCCCGCGCAGCCGACCATCCTCCTTGTCGATGATGAGGACGATGTGCGCACCCACCTGGCCGAGCTGCTCACCGCCCAGGGCTACCACGTCGCCACCGCGGCAAATGGGAGTGACGCGCTCGGCTATCTGCGCAAGGGCGCGGACAGGCCCTTTGTCATCCTGCTCGATCTGGAGATGCCGGTGCTGGACGGCTGGCAGTTTCTTACCCTGCGCTGCGACGATCCGGCGCTCGCCGAGATCCCGGTCGTGCTGATCTCCGGACAGAGCGCGGCGCCGGCCACCGCCGCGCTGCTTGGTCTGTCGGGGTTCATTCAAAAGCCGATCGCGATCGCGAAGCTCATCCAGCTCATCGAGCAGCTGGCGCGCTAGGACGCTTGGGGAGTCTTTAGGAAGAGATGGGAAAGGAAGCGGCGGAGGGCAGCGGCTGACTGCCCTCCGCGGGACCGGCTTACTGCTGCTGCAGCTCCCAGGCGGCGCCCAGGCCCGCGGCGAGCTCCGCCGGGGTCACGCGGCCGTCGCAGTCGACGTCCAGGGCGTTGAACACCGCGGCGCTGCCCGCCCACTCCTCGCGGGTGATCGCGCCATCGCCGTCCAGGTCGTAGACCTTGAACACGTCGTGGGCGGCCTTGCTGATGCGCGCCTTGCCCTCGAGCTGGGCGAGGCGGCCCTCGAGCAGCTTCTCAAGGGCGACGATCGCCTTGGAGAAGCCCTCGATGCCCTCGTGCAGCTTCTCTTTGGCCATCCGGTCCTTCTCGTGCATGGCGCGGAAGGTCGCCTCATCCATGTGGATCTTGGCGAGCTTGTGGTGCGCCGCGTTGGCCGGGTCGAGCTTGCGCACGAGCGTGCCGTGGTTGTTGCGCAGCTGATCGAGCAGGTTCGGCGCGATGGTGAGAAGATCCGAGCCGGCGAGCTCGATGATCTCATCGAGGTTGCGGAAGCTGGCGCCCATGACCTCGGTGTGGTGACCAAAGGCCTTGTAGTAGTTGTAGATCTGGGTCACCGAGACCACGCCCGGATCCTCGGCGGGGGCGTAGCTGTCCTTGCCGGTGTCCTTCTTGTACCAGTCGAGGATGCGGCCGACGAACGGCGAGATCAGCTTCACCTTCGCCTCGGCGCACGCCACCGCCTGGTGCATGCCGAACAGCAGCGTGAGGTTGCAGTTGATGCCTTCCTTCTGCAGCTCCTCGGCGGCCTTGATGCCCTCCCAGGTGGAGGCGATCTTGATGAGGACGCGCTCCTTGGGCACCCCGTGCTCGGCGTAGTAGCCGATCAGCTGGTGCGCCTTGGCCACGGTCGCCGCGCAGTCGTACGACAGGCGCGCATCGACCTCGGTGGACACCCGGCCGGGGACCACCTTGAGGATGCGCACGCCGAACTCGACCGCCAGGCGATCGATGGCGCGCCCGACCACCGCCTTGGCGTCGGCGCCCGGCAGCTCCTTCTGCGACTGACGCAGCGCCGCGTCGACCACCTCGGCGTAGGCCGGCATCTGCGCCGCCGCGGTGATGAGCGAGGGGTTGGTCGTCGCATCGCGCGGCTTGAACTTCTCGATCGACTTGATGTCCCCGGTGTCGGCCACGACGACGGTCATGGCAGACAGCTGATCATAGAGCGACTGGGTCATGGCGTACACACCTTCCGATGATGCTTGTAGTGGTTGATAAGGGCGTTGGTCGAGGCGTCATGGCTGCACACCTCACCCGGGCTTGAGAGCTCGGGCAGGATCGCGCTGGCCAGCTGCTTGCCGAGCTCGACGCCCCACTGATCGAAGCTGTTGATGTTCCAGATGACGCCCTGGACGAAGATCTTGTGCTCGTAAAGCGCCAAGAGCCGCCCCAGGGTCCGCGGGGTGAGCTTCTGCACCATGAACGAGCTCGTCGGCCGGTTGCCGGTGAAGGTCCGGTGGGCGACCAGGGCCTCGTTGGTGACGCCCTTTTTGGCCAGCTCGGCGCGCACTTCCTCGGCCGTCTTGCCCTTCATCAGCGCCTCGGTCTGGGCGAAGAAGTTGGCAAGCAGGATGTCGTGGTGGTTGCCGAGCGGGTTGTGGGTCTCGATCGGGGCGATGAAATCGCAGGGGATGATCCGCGTCCCCTGGTGGATCAGCTGGTAGAAGGCGTGCTGACCGTTGGTGCCCGGCTCGCCCCAGATGATCGGGCCGGTGTTGTAGTCGGTGATCTTGTTGGAGTCGCGGTCCACGCCCTTGCCGTTGGACTCCATGTCGCCCTGCTGGAAGTAGGCGGCGAAGCGGTGCATGTACTGGTCGTAGGGCAGGATGGCGTGGGTCTCGGCACCAAAGAAGTTCTGGTACCAGATGCCGAGGAGCGCCATCGTCGCCGGGATGTTCTTGTCCAGCGGCGCGGTGCGGAAGTGCTCGTCCACGTCGTGACCGCCGGCGAGCAGCTCCTCGAAGTTGTCCATGCCGATGATGAGCGCGATCGGCAGCCCGATCGCCGACCACAGCGAGTAGCGGCCGCCGACCCAGTCCCAGAACTCGAACATGTTGGCGGTGTCGATGCCGAAGCCGGCGACCTCCTTGGCGTTGGTCGACAGCGCCACGAAGTGCTTGGCCACCGCCGCCGGATCGCGACCGTTCACCGCCGCGAGCAGCCACTTGCGCGCCGAGATCGCGTTGGTGATCGTCTCCTGGGTGGTGAAGGTCTTGGAGGCGACGACGAACAGCGTAGTCTCGGGGTCGCAGCGCTTGAGGATCTCGCTTACGTGGGTGCCGTCGATGTTGGACACGAAGTGGACCTTCATGCCCTCCTTCCAGTACGGCCGCAGCGCCTCGGTCGCCATCACCGGGCCAAGGTCCGACCCGCCGATGCCGATGTTGACGATGTCGGTGATCGTCTTGCCGGTGAAGCCCTTCCACTGGCCGCTGCGCACCGACTCGGTGAAGTGCCGCATCTTCTTGAGGACGGCGTTCACCTCCGGCATCACGTCCTTGCCATCGACGATGATCGGCCGGTTTCCGCGGTTGCGCAGCGCGATGTGGAGCACCGCGCGATCCTCGGTGATGTTGATCTTCTCACCGCAGAACATGCGCTCGATGGCGCCCTGCAGGCCAGCCTGGGTGGCCAGCTCGCGCAGGAGCTCCATGGTCTTGGCGGTGATCCGGTGCTTGGAGTAGTCAAACAGGATGTCCTCGAAGCGCAGCGAGAATTCCTCGAAGCGCTTCGGGTCCTTCTCGAACAGCGAGCGGATGTGCACGCCATCCATCTCGTGGCGGTGGGCCTTGAGGGCCGTCCACGCCTTTGATTCAGTGAGTTTGCTCATTGCAAATCCTTTCTAATCGGCGTCCTGCCACAGCTCGGTCTCGGGGATGGCGAACCGATCTGCCTCTTTGGGGCCCCAGGTTCCGGCCGCGTACGGGTAACACGGCGAGGGCTGCTCGAGGATCGGCATGAACAGCTTCCACGACTGCTCGACCTCTTCCGAGTGCACGAACAGCGTCTGATCGCCGCGCAGGACGTCCAGGAGCAGGGTCTGATACGACTCGGGCATCTCGGGGTACTTGTCGTTATAGCGGAAGCGGAACGGAACCCGCTGCAGCCGGAACGGATCGCCCGGGACCTTGATGTCGAAGTGGAACGAGAAGCCCTCATTGGGCTGCAGGGTGATGATAAGGACGTCCGAGCTGTCCGCCTTGCCGCCCTCGCCCTTGAAGTAGGTCACCGGCGAGTCCTTGAAGCGCACGGCGATCTGGGTGAGCTTCTTGGGCATCCGCTTGCCGGTACGGACGTAGAACGGCACGCCCTTCCAGCGCCACGAGTTGATGTACAGCTCGAGGGCGATGAAGGTCTCGGTCTGCGAGGTCTGCGGGATGTTGGCTTCCTGCAGGTAGCCCTTGCACTGCTCGCCCTTGAAGTTCGCCTCGGTGTACTGGCCGCGCACCACGCCCTTTTTCAGGTCGATGGGCTCGATCGAGCGCAGGATCTTGATCTTCTCGGCGCGGATCGCCTCGGCATCGAAGCTCTGCGGCACGTCCATGGCGGCAAGCGTCAGGACCTGCGCGATGTGGTTCTGCACCATGTCGCGCATCGCCCCGGACTTGTCGTAGTAGCCGGCGCGGCTGCCCACGCCCAGCGTCTCACCGACGGTGATCTGCACGCTCTCGATGCGGTCGCGGTTCCACGCCGACTCGATGAGGTTGTTGGCGAGGCGGAACACCAGCAGGTTCTGGACGGTCTCTTTGCCCAGGTAGTGGTCGATGCGGTAGATCTGCTGCTCGCTGAAGTGCTGGTGCACCATGTGGTTCAGCTCGCGCGCCGTCTTCAGATCGGTCCCGAACGGCTTCTCCAGCACGACGCGCGTCCAGCCATCGGCGCGCTTGTGCAGACCGACCTCACCCAGCGCCGACACCGTGGTCGGCATGGCGCCGGGCGGCAGCGACAGGTAGAAGGCGTAGTTGCGCGGGATGTCCTTTTCCGCGCACACGGTCTCCAGGCGCGCGGCGAGCGCCCGGATGTCCTCGACCTTGTCGCCGCAGGTCTGGTAGTGCAGGCGGGCGAGGAACTTGTCGGCGTGCTCTGGCGAGATCTTGGCCTGCAGCAGCCAGGGGCGGATCTCGCAGCGGAACGCCTCGTCGGTCTTCTGCGAGCGCCCAAGTCCCATGACCTGGGTGCGCTCGTGCAGCCGACCTTCCAGGCAGCTCTGCGCGAGCGATGGGAACAGCTTGCGCGCCGCCAGATCTCCGGTGCCGCCGAAGATGATGTAGACGGCGGCTTCATGCGCAGTGGTCGCACTCATACGTTACTCCTTGCCTTTGTCAGCGCAGTTCTGGGCGATCTGCGCCTTGGCCTTTTTGACCACATTTTCGACCGTGAAGCCGAATTTCTTCTGCAGCTCGGCGAGCGGGGCCGAGGCGCCGAAGGTCTCCATGCCGACAATCGCGCCGTCAAGGCCGACGTAGCGCGCCCAGCCGAAGGTCGAGGCCTTCTCGACCGCGACGCGGGCCCGCTGGTTCCTCGGCAGGACCTTGTTGCGGTACTCGGCGTCCTGCTTCTCGAACAGCTCCCACGACGGCATGCTGACGACGCGGGCGGTGATGCCCTCCTTGGCCAGGTGCTCGCTGGCCTCAAGGCACAGCTCGACCTCGCTGCCGGTGCCCATGAGGATGACGTCCGGGTTCTCGTCCTTGGTCACCACGTAGGCGCCGCGCTCGACCTGCGAGGGGTTATACACGGTGCGGTCGATGGTCCGCATCGGCTGCCGCGACAGGATGAGGATCGCCGGCTCGTGCTTCTGCTTCATGATCACCCGCCAGGCGTCGGAGACCTCGTTGGCGTCACCGGGGCGCAGGACGAGGATGCCGGGGATGGCGCGCATCGAGGCCAGCTGCTCGATCGGCTGGTGGGTGGGGCCATCCTCACCGACTCCGATCGAGTCATGGGTGAAGATGAAGATGCACGGGATCTCCATGATCGCCGAGAGCCGGATCGGCGCCCGCGCGTAGTCGCTGAAGATCATGAACTGCGAGCCGTAGGGCCGGATCTTGCTCAGCGACAGGCCGTTCAGGATCGAGGTCATCGCGTGCTCGCGGACGCCGAAGTGCATGTTGCGGCCGCCCGGCTCATCGCGCTGCATGTCGCCGGCGCCGTTGAAGGTGAGGCGGGTCTTGGTCGAGGGCGCGAGGTCGGCCGAGCCGCCGACCAGCCAAGGCACGTTCTTGGCGATCGCGTTTAGCACCTTGGCCGAGGCATCGCGTCCGGCGACGCCCTTGGCATCGGCCGGGAAGGTCGGGATCTCCTTGTCCCAGCCCTCGGGGAGCTGGCGGGTCTGCATCTGGTGCAGCTGCTGGGCGAGCTCCGGGTACTCCTTCTTGTAGCGATCGAACATCTCGATCCACTCGCTGCGCAGCTTCTTGCCGCGGGCGCCCAGGCCCCCGGCGATGTGCTCGTGCACGCCCTCGGGAACGAGGAACTTGGCATCGCAGTCCGGCCAGTTGTAGGCCTTCTTGGTCGCCTTGATCTCGTCCCAGCCGAGCGGCTCGCCGTGCGCCGAGTGGTGATCCTGCTTGTTGGGCGAGCCGTAGGCGATGTGGCTGTCGACGATGATCAGCGTCGGCCGATCGGCCACCTTGTGGAAGAAGTTGAACGCCCGACCGAGCATCGTGAGGTCGTTGGCATCGCCCACGCGCATGACCGCCCAGCCGGCGGCGATGAAGCGGGTGGCGACGTCCTCGGTGAACGCGACGTCGGTGGAGCCCTCGATGGTGATGCGGTTGTTGTCCCAGACCCAGCAGAGGTTGGACAGGCCGAGGTGGCCGGCCAGCGAGGCCGCCTCATAGGAAACGCCTTCCATCATGCAGCCGTCGCCGGCCACCGCGTAGACGTTATAGCCCATGATGTCGAAGCCGGGGCGGTTGAAGTAGGACGCCATCCAGCGCGAGGCGATCGCCATACCCACCGACGTCGCCACACCCTGGCCGAGCGGGCCGGTGGTGGTCTCGACGCCCGAGGTCCAGCGGTACTCGGGGTGACCGGCGCAGCGGCTGTCGGTCTGACGGAAGCGCTTGATGTCGTCGAGCTCGACCGACAGCTTGCCCTGCACTTCGTACTTGGGATTGACGGCCTTGACCTTGGCCAGGTGGAGCAGCGAGTAGAGGAGCATCGAGGCGTGACCGCAGGACAGGACGAAGCGATCGCGGTTCGGCCAGATCGGATCATCGGGATCGAAGCGCAGCAGGTTCTGCCACAGGTAATAGGCGACGGGGGCGAGGCCCATCGGCGTGCCCGGATGGCCAGACTTGGCCTCCTGCACAGCGTCCATGGCCAGAGTGCGGATCGTATTAATACAGAGAAGATCTTTATCCACTTGGACCGTCATTCTTGCGTCTCCATGGGTCAGTCGGCTGGTTCGTCCAGGGCTTGGCTGTCACGGTCGAGCTACTTCGCAGCTCCGCGCCGGCGCTCGCCGGTTATCGGCATTTCAATTTTCGCGCCCGCCGGAGCCCGTGCGACCCGGTGCGCGACGTTTTTATCTATGGACGGGATTCGAGCACTCTGGGGCGTTGCACAAAGGAGGGTTGTTGCAGGGGCCGGCTAACATCGCCGTGGCTCCGCTTTCAGCGATCTGCGTCCCCAGGATTGGTCGTCGAACCGCTCCTCTTCCTTCACGGAGTAATATCGTATGGCTTGATGGCGCCTCGCGTCAACCTCCCATGATCGAAGTTACTTGACGGCGCCCAGAGCGGCGGGCGCTTGACAAGCGGCAGAAGCTTTCTGCGCCTTACATGAGCTTTTGACCGATGAGGAGGTAGGTCCTTTATGCACCGGCTGGGCCAGGGTAGGTTTTTACCTGCAAGCGCCGGCCGCAGCCCGGTTCATGAGTCCGAAGAAAAAGGAGTCTGCTTGGGAGTGAGGAAAAAGGAGTCCTACAGGCAGACTCCCAGTACAGAAATGCACGGACAGACTTTCACGCGCTTTGGACCCGCGGCGGTACTCCTACTTGTGCCTGGCTCCTGCCTGGCTCCTGCCGAGAAGCCGCCGCTCGCATCGGCAGGCCAGCAGCCGGTGTCCGCTCCGCCCAGGTAAAGCTTGCGGGCGCGGCGCCTCACAGCTCGCGGCGCGGCATGCGGCCCTGCTTGCAGGGTCTGCGCAGGCCCCGCGCCGGCCTCGGGGTCCGCTCGATAATCGGGCGAGCGCGGGCGGGCGCGGGCGGCAGCGGCGGACACCTTCGCACGCCGGCGCTGGTTGTGCGAACATCATGACAGAGTCGCTCCGCCGCCCGCGTGAGCCAACTGCGCATGCGCATCCTATCGGTCGAACATAGCCCGCCCCCGTGGAGCGTGCCCTACCTGAACGCCGCCCCGCGCGGCGGCAGCACCAGCGCGGCGCTCCCGATCCTGCGCGGCACCGTCTCTGCCCTGCCCGGCGAGCTGATGGGGCTCCTCATCACCTCGGATCTGCAGGGGGTGGCGCCGCTGCCCAGCCAGGACGGCGCGCTGGCGCTGCTCGGTCAGGTGCTGGCCGAGCGCCTGGCCGAGCTCGCGGAGCTTGGCGAGCTGCCTCCGCTCAACCGGATCGGGGTGCTCCTGGCCGGGGATCTGTACTCCGCGCCCGGCGGCGATCAGCGCGGCGCGACGGGGGACGTGCGGCGGGTGTGGCAGGCGTTCACCGAGCGCTTCCGCTGGGTCGCCGGCGTCGGCGGCAACCACGATTTATTCGGCACCGCGCGCGAGCGCGAGCGCTTCGTCACCCTGCCCGGCGTCCACTTCCTCGACGGCACCGCGGCCGAGCTCGACGGGCTGCGGATCGGCGGCGTCAGCGGCATCATCGGCAACCCCAAAAAGCCCGGCCGCCGCGACGAGGCGACCTTCTTCGAGCTGCTCGAGCGGGCGCTGTTCTGCCGGCCCGAGCTCCTGGTGCTGCACGAAGGCCCCGATGTCCCGCGCGCCCGCCGCCCCGGCACCGCCAGCATCCGCGAGCTGATCGAGGTCGCCCGCCGCGACCTCCTGGTCATCTGCGGACACTCGCACTGGCACGAGCCGCTGGCCCAGCTCGACAGCGGCTGCCAGGTCCTCAACGTCGACGCGCGGGCGGTGCTGCTCCTGCCGCGGTGAGCCGGCCGCCGCCTTTCCCCGGCGCCCGCCCGCAGGTCTTGTCGCCCCCGCGGCGCCCGCGAGTTGCTATAGACTCACGCAGAGAAGCTCGCCCGCAGGCCCCGGTCGCCCGCCGCGCCCGCGCCCGGCAGCAGCGATTATGGAGACCCAAGCGATGATCGACCCCAAGCACACCGTCGTCGTGGCCAACCCCGCGGCCGCCGCCGGCCGCATCGGCCGCACGCGCGAGGCGCTGCTAAGCAAGCTGCGCGCCGGCCTTGGGGCCTGCGAGGTGCTGTTCACCAAGGCCCGCGGCGACGCCACCGAGCTCGCCGCGCAGGCCCGCGCCGCCGGCGCCACCACCGTGGTCTCGGTCGGCGGCGACGGCACCCACAACGAGGTGGTCAACGGCCTCCTGCGCGCCGGCTACCCGACCCAGGTGCAGCTCGGCGTGCTGCCGGCGGGGACCGGCGGCGACTTCTGCCGCTCGACGCTCGCCGGGCACGACCTGGACGCCGGCATCCGCGGCATCGCTGCGGCGCAGGCGGCGCGCATCGATGTCGGGCTGATCCGCTACCGCACCGACGCCGGAGCGCCGGCCGAGCGCTACTTCCTCAACATGGCCTCGTGCGGGGTGAGCGGCCTGGTCTGCCGCCTCGTCGAGCAGAGCGGCAAGCGCCTCGGCGGCGGCCTCGCCTTCTACCTGGCCACGGTGCGCGGGCTGTGGCGCTACAAGCCGGCCCGGGTGAGCCTCGTCCTCGACGGCCAGCGCATCTCGGAGGCCGACGGCACCGAGGTGACGACGGTGGCGGTGTGCAACGGCCAGTACGCCGGCGGCGGCATGCGGTTCGGCCCGAGCGCGCGACTCACCGACGGCGAGCTCGACGTGGTCATCATCCGCCCGACCCCGCTGCTGGCGCAGCTCCGCCACAGCCCCAAGCTCTACAAGGGCGAGCACGGCGCGGTGCCGGGGGTCAGCCAGCACCGCGGTCGCCGCCTCCAGGTCGAGCCGCTCAGCGACCGCCCGGCCTACATCGAGTTCGACGGCGAGGCGCCCGGGGTGGCCCCCGCCGAGTTCACCATCCTGCCCGGCGCCCTGCCGGTGCTCGGCCTCGCGCCGTGGGCGCTGTAGTCATGCCGGGCGCTGCTACCAGACTGCCCGCGCCCGGCTCGCTCGGCGCCTGGCTCCTGGCGACCCGGCCGGCGACCCTGGGCATCGCGGTGGCCCCGGTGCTCGTCGGCTCGGCGTGTGCTCACCTGCGCGGCAGCTTCCGGGCCGGTCCGGCGCTGGCGGCGCTCGTCGGCGCGGTGCTGATCCTCATCGGCACCAACCTGGCGAACGACGTGTTCGACTTTGAAAAGGGCGCCGACACCAAGGAGCGCCTCGGGCCGACGCGCGTCACCCAGGCGGGCCTCTTGCGCCCGCAGGCGGTGCGGGCGGGCATGTGGACGGCGTTCGCGCTCGCCGCGCTGTGCGGGGTGTACCTGACCTGGGTGGCGGGCCCGGTGGTCCTTGCGATCGGCGTCGCCTCGATCCTCGCCGGGCTCGCCTACACCGGCGGCCCGTACCCGCTCGGCTACCACGGCCTGGGGGACGTGTTCGTGTTCGCCTTCCTCGGCCTGGTCGCGGTCGGCGGCACCGAGTTCGTGCAGACCGGGGCGCTGTCGCCGCTGGCCCTTTTGTGCGCGGTGCCCGTCGGGGCGCTGGCGACCGCGGTGCTGGTCGTCAACAACGTCCGCGATGTCGCGACCGATCGGGTGGCCGGCAAGCGCACCCTGGCGGTGCGCCTGGGCCGCGCCGGCGGGCTCCTGGAGTACCACCTGATGTCGCTCATCGCCTACGCGGTGCCCGTCGCGCTCGCCCGCCGGCTGTCCGGCTGGGCGCTGCTGCCGCTCTTGACGCTGCCGCTCGCCGTGGGCCTGAACCGGGCGCTGCGCCGGGGCAGCGGGGCGGCCCTCAACCCGCTGCTCAAGCGCACGGCGCAGCTCCTGCTGCTTTACGGCCTGCTGTGGGCGGCGGGCCTGTGGCAGAGCGCCGGCTAGCGGGCTCGCGCGACGGACGCTACACAGGGCTTTCTAGGCGGAACTTTTGGCCGATTTTTAGTTACTCTGGCCGCCAACCGCG
>DAOMZC010000057.1:0-15367 GCA_035437965.1 Pseudomonadota bacterium | reverse complement strand
CGCTAGCTGGAGTGCAGTTCGTCGTCGGAGGTTTTGCAGGGTACTGCCCACCAAGGACCGTTCGCTCCGTCGACAAGCGCAGTCCGGAGCTTCCAGAAACGTCTCGCGGCGACGGAACCACGCTGGAACCATCGCCGGTTCTGCGGCGTTCAGCGCCCGAGCGCGCGATCCGTCTCGGTAAGGGCCTCGTCGATGATGCGGAAGCCCTCGGCCAGCTCCTCTTCGGTGATGCACAGGGGCGGGTTGGTCATGATCGTGTTCCAACGGACGAAGGTATAAAGCCCGTTTGCCCGCAAGTGGCGAGCGATGGCCTGCATCTCAGGAGTGGTCCCATTATAGGCGGTGAGCGGCTTGTACGGCTCGCGGCTGCTCGCCAGCTCGAGGATGCCGAAGAGTCCGATGTTGCGCGTCGCGCCCAGGCAGGGATGCTTCTGATACAGCGCGTCGTGGTGACGCTTCATCGACGCGCCCATCTTCGCGGCGCGCTCGATGAGCCCGTCCTGCTCGTACACGCTGATCGTAGCCAGGGCGGCCGCGCATCCCATGGGATGGCTGTTGTAGGTCAGCCCCGCCGAGAACACGTTCTGGTCAAAGTGCTTGGCAATCTTTCGCCGCATGCCCACGGCCCCAAGCGGCAGGTAGCTCGCGGTGAGCCCCTTGGCCATGGTGATGAGATCCGGGACCACGCCCCAGTGATCGACGGCGAACCAGCGGCCCGTCCGCCCGAAGCCGGCCATGACCTCGTCACAGATCAGCAAGATGCCGTGCCGATCGCAGAGCTCCCGCAGGCCCTGCATGTATCCGTCGGGCGGGATGAGCACCCCGTTGGTGCCGACCACGGTCTCCACAAGGAGCGCGGCGATGTTCTGCGGCCCTTCGTACATGATGACGTCGGCGAGCTCGCGCAGGGCGTCCGCGGCGGACAGGGGGTCCTTGCTGCCCCACTTGTGGAAGTCCGGGAAGCGCACGACGCCGGGAATCCCCGGCTCGGCGGCCCAGCGCCGCGGATCCCCCGTGAGGGTCATCGCGCCGGCGGTCCCGCCGTGGTAGCTGCGGTAGCGCGCGAGCACCTTGGAGCGTCCGGTGTAGAGGCGGGCAATCTTGACCGCGTTCTCATTGGCCTCCGCGCCGCCGTTGGTGAAGAAGAAGGCGTCGATGTCGCCCGGGCAGATCTCGGCCAGCTTCTTGCCCAGGCGAGCGCGCGGCTCGTGCGCCATGAACGGATTGGCGTAGGCGAGCTTCTCGGCCTGGTCCTTGATTGCCGCGATGACGCGCGCGTCGCCGTGCCCGATGTTGACGCTCATGAGCTGGCTGTTGAAGTCGAGGTAGCGCTTGCCCTCCGGCGTGAAGAAGCAGGCGCCTTTGGCGGTCGCGACCGGGATGGGGTCGATCGAGGACTGCGCCGACCACTCATACATCGTGTGCTGCTTGCAGAGGTCGACGATTTGTTGGGCGGTGAGCTGTTCGTTGGTCATGTTCGTAGGATCTCGCGCTAGCGGACGTTGCTGTTCCGTCCGTCGGAATAGGGGGCTTGAGACAGCCGGACGAGCTGCTCAGCGCTGCGGCAGATGGGAGCCATGCGGCACAAGACTACGGAAGACAGGCCCATCAAGGAAGACCCAAGTAGGCCGGAGAGGCTTTTTTTGCCGCGGGGAGCGCGCTGTGGGGGCTTACTGGCGGATGAGGCTCTTGTTCAGCCGCCCGGCCGGGGCGGCGTGCGAGTCGTCGCCGTAGCGGAGCATCAGGTTCGCGCCGTCGGGGACTGCCGCCAGGTCTTCGGCGCGCACGCGAAACAGCAGGACCTGGGTCGATCCGCTTCCGGGGCCGCTGTCGGGGTAACGACTGAGGACGAGCTCGCGCTCACCGACCCGCAGCACCGGGAGCTCGTTGCGCACCGGGAAGCCCGAGGCGCTGCGGAGCTCGATCTCGTAGTCCCCTGCCCCGTCGTTGTCGGCCGGCGGGGCGCGATGGAGGCCGGCGAAGTAGATGTCGCTGGCCGCAGCGGGCGGCGCCGCGGTCGCCATGCCGAGCGCGGGCGCCCCTGCAGCAGCGCCTGCATCGTCCCATCCTTGCTCGACGGCTCGCTCCGCCGCGGCCAGCCGCAAAGTGGCCGGTACTTGCGAATTCGAGAACCGGAGGTTGCTCACGTAGATCGCGCCGCTTGCCGTCTCATCGAAGACCAGGCGCACGCCCCTCACCTTGGTCAGCGCAAAGGTCCCGAAGCTCGCAAGCGGAACCTGCGCGCTCTGCAAAAGGACGTGCGTGCCGCCCGGTCCGCCCACCGGTCCCGTGAGCCGCATGTGAGCGCTCAGCGAGACGGCGGCCGAGAGGTTGCCGTCCGCGTCGACGAGCTGGATCTTGAAGCTCGTGGGGCTTGGGGTCGCCGGGTTCAGCGTACTCACCTGGCGCGCGGCGCGCAGGTTCAGGAACGCGTACGGCGAGAGGTCGCGGCCGGCGCCGGCGGCGGTAAAGTTGGACTGGAAGTAGGTGCTGGCGCTCGCCAGGGTCCAGCTGATGGCGGCGGCCCGCTGCGCCGAGTCGTGACGGTTGCCCGCGGTTCCGTGCTTGACCGTGACGCCGCTGGCGTCGTTGGCGGCGCCGGCGCTGCTCGTACCGGCCGGCTTGTCGAAGTCGTCCAAGACGACGCCGACCGCGCTGGAAGCGGAGTCCTGAAAGCTCCGCTCGATGGGCGTCACGGCCGCGAGCGCGGCGGGGAGGGCAAACCGCGACGTAAACAGCTTGTTGAACGCGGCATCGGCGCCGCCCCCAAGGTTTCCCCGGATGAGCGCGAGTACCGGGTGCGCCGCGGTGCTCTGCTGCTGGGTCGATCCGATCCCCGACAGGAACAGCGGCGTCTGCGCGGTGCAGCGCGAGGAGTCGCTGACCTGCCACTCTGTATTATAGAAGTTGTGGTTGGCGCCCCACACCGCGATTGCCGCCTTCTGCTTGGGCACAAGCTCGCTGCTCGCACGCATCATGCGATCGAACGGCTTTATGCCCTGCAGGTTCGACACGTCGCCATCGCACAGCGGCAAAAGGACGCTCCAGGTCGTGCCGTCGGCGTTGAGCACGCGGCTGGTCTGTCCGTCGACAGGCGCGATCTCGGAGATGACGCGAATCGCCACGGGCGAAAGAATCCGTGCCGGCCAGGCGCTGCCGGTGTCGCGGTACAGGTTGTACGCCGCGCGCACGCCCTCACCGCCGCGCGAGTGGCCGACCAGTCCCACCTGACCGAAGTCGAGGCTGCCCTTCAGCTCGACGCCGAGGCTGCTCGGGGTGCCACCGTTCTTGTTCCACTCGCTGAGCTTCTGCAGGTGCCGCAGCACGAGCCGCCCGCGCGCCAGGTTCAGTCCCGTGTCGCCGCTGGTGCCGCTGCCGGCGGTGATGCCGCGGTTGGCGTTGATCGAGACGGTGACGATGCCCCACGAGGCGAGCTTCTCGGCCAGGTAGGCGTAGCCGGCGTGGTTGGGCGTGACGACGTAGCCGGCCGGGCAGCTGCCCGAGGTGGTGTAGTCGACGCGATCGTCGATGCGCGGGCTGCTGCCGCGGCCGCAGGTGGCGTGGTTTCCGTGCAGGATGACGACGAGCGGATACGGGCCCGCAGCGAGCGTGGCCGGCCGGTACACGCGCGCCCACAGCTCGGTGGCGCGGCCAGCGAGGACATCGGCGTCGACGGCGGCCGGCAGCTTGTACTCGGCGCTCGTCGTGGCCAGGGGTCCACTGGCGGTGGCATCGGGCGCGACCTGGGCGGAAGCGGCGCCCGACGCGAGCAGCGCGAGCGAGCCGCCAAGCGCCGCAGCCAGGGCAGCGCGCTCGCGCGGCCGGGTGTGCAGCTCCCTACGTCCCAACTGCTTTCTTGTTCTTTGGACCATCTATTCATCCTCCTGTTTGCAGCAAGAGCGGTCTCGAGATCGCGCGTGCCGCGGCCATGCAGAGCACAGAAACCCTTCACCCAACATCCCGCCACCGGGGTTCCGAGTGACCCGGCAGCTGCCGTCACTGCGCAGCCGGCAGTGTGCGCGTGGACAGCACCCGACCTGAACCTGGATCTAAAAGCTCGATGTAGCGGCCGGCGGACTCCCGCCCAAACACGGTCAGGTAACCAGTTCTCGCACAGGAAGCGGCGGCGAGCGTGAAGAACCTGAAGACCCTGAAAAAGAGACGGTCCAGTGTACGGTTCACGAGATCAACTCTAACATCACCTCGGCGCACAAAATCCATCCGCTGCAGTTCTGGTGGAGCGTTGGTCCGCGCGACTCTGGAAAGGAAATGGTCCGGCCATAATTCCTGGCGACCGGAGCCCCGGCCCCGCGCCTGTTTTTGCTTGATGAGCGACAGCAGCCTGCCCCTGGCGACCGGACTCCCGCCCTGGCGACAAAGAACCCTGAGTGTGTGGGCCGCGCGTTACAGATAGAGTCCCTTTTACGCATCGACCTCACCACGATGCCAGGAGGCACTCATGATTCGCAGGGATAGTGGTCTTCGGCTCCCCGTATTGGCGTCGCTCCTGACGCTGGCCCTTACAACCCCGGCCTTCGCGCTGCCGGTCGGCACCCAAGAGGAGCTGCAGCAGGCGGCGGCCGAGGCGCAGTCCCTCGCGCCAAGCTGGGAAGAGCTCGACGCCGCCGCCGTCGACTTCACCGCCATCGTCGCGCTGTCCAACTGCTCGGGCTCCCTGGTGAAGTTCGTGAACTCGCGCACGAGCGACTTCGCCATGGTGCTGACCAACGGCCACTGCACCGGCAGCTTCATCCCCGCCGGCGACGCCCGCGTCAACGTCGCCTCCAGCCGCACCTTCAAGCTGTTAAGCTCCAATGGGAAGTCCAACGTGGGCACCCTGAGCGCCTCCAAGTTGATCTACGGCACCATGACCGGAACCGATATGGCGCTGTATCTGCTGACTTCTACGTACGCCCAGATCGCGTCGCGCTACCGCGTCGCGCCGCTGCTCATCTCGGACTCCCACCCGGCGGCGGGGACCGCGATCCGGGTCGTGTCCGGCTTCTGGCGCAAGATCTACTCATGCACGATCAGCAAGTTCGTTCCCCAGCTGACCGAGGGCAGCTGGACCTGGCAGGACTCCATCCGTTACTCCGAGCCCGGCTGCGAGGTCATCGGCGGCACCTCGGGCTCGCCGATCATCAGCGCCAGCTCCTACGAGGTCATCGGCGTCAACAACACCACCAACGAGAGCGGCGCCCGCTGCACCGTCGACAACCCCTGCGAGGTCGACAGCATGGGCAACGTCACGGTCGAAAAAGGTGCAAGCTACGGCCAGCAGCTGTATCAGCTCTACACCTGCGTAAACTCCAGTAACGGCATCGATCTGAACATCCCCGGCTGCAAGCTGCAGAAGCCCGCGACTCCCTAAGGAAGTAACACCGAGCCCGGCGTCCGGCGGCGCCCGTTACAGCCGCCGCCCGCTCGCCGCGACCCGACCTTGCAGACGCTGCGCCGCCCGGTTCGGCGTTTGCAAAGGTGCGCCCTTGCTTCGCTTGACGAAGGGGTGATATGAGGTCGACAAAAAAATGAGGCTCATGATGATAAACAGAGTTGCAGTCCTTCTGGCCGGCGTCCTTTTCGTTCACTGCGGAGCACCGGACACCCCCGATACAGTCGACACAGTCGATACGGGCGAGACCGGAGTCGCCGCGGGCCTGGCCGCTTTAGCGCAGCCGCTGACCGCCACTTCGTCGTTCCTTTACACCGTCACCAACGGCAGCACCAACGCCATCGCCGCCTATCGGCGTGACGCCGGCACCGGCGCCATCGGCTCGCTCGTCGGCCTGTATGGGACCGGCGGGGCCGGCAGCGGCGACCTCCTGGTTTCGCAGAGCGGCCTCATTACCGATGGCCGCTACCTCTTCGTGGTAAACCCCGGGAGTAACACGATCTCGTCGCTGGCGATCGGCGCGACGGGCGCGCTTTCGCGCGTGAGCACGGTGGACTCTGGCGGCACGTTCCCGGTGAGCCTGATCCTGCGCGGCAACCAGCTCCTGGCCCTCAATCAGGGCACTGAAGGCCGCGCCCCGAGCCTGGCCGGCTTCACGGTCGCCGCCAGCGGCCAGATTACCGCCACCGGCCTGCGCACCGCGCTGACGCTCGGCAACATTCCGACCCACATCGTGCTCAACCCGTCCGGCAGCCTGCTCATCCTGCTGGTCCCGCAGCCCGTCGGCACCGGTCACATGGTGAGCTACGCGGTCACCTACGACACGGGCGGCAACATCTCGCGCCTGACCAAGCGCTACGACTTCACCGGCCTGCCCGGTCCGTTCGCCGGCGTGTTCAGCCCCCGCGCGGCCGCCAGCAACCAGCTGCTCGTCGTCGATGAGAACCTGCCCGGAACGATCTCGTTCCTGGTCAGCGCGACCGGCACCCTGACGGTCAACAACAGCGCCGGCAACCGGCAGCGCTTCCCTTGCTGGATCGTCGTCACCGCCGCCGGCACCTCGGCCTTCACCACCAACACCGGGTCCGACACCATGTCGCTGTTCGCGGTGGCCAGCGATGGCCGGATGACCCTGCGCAGCAACGTCGCCGCCGGCGGCCACCTGCCGACCGATCTGACGCTCGACCCGGCGGGCCGCTACCTGTACGAGGTCAACGTCGGCAGCGCCAGCGTCAAGGGCTGGCGGCTGACCGGGGCGACGACCAGCGCCGGCCTCGCCGCCGTCAACGCCACCGCCGCCGCCGATCTGCCCGCCGATTCTGCCCCGTTCGGGGTCGTTGTCGTCGACAAGTAGCCGCCGTCAGCCGCCGGTCAGCCGATGCGCACCAGGATCTCGCTGAGCGGCTTCTTGCTCAGCGCGTGCCGGGGAACGACCGCATCGGCGGCCGGGTAGCCGACGGGAATGAGCAGCTCGGCGCGCTCGTTGTCGGGTCGCCCCAGGATCGAGTTGAGGAAGCCCATCGGACTCGGGGTATGGGTAAGGGTGGCGAGCCCCGCCAGGGTCAGGCTGGCGATGAGCAGGCCGCTGGCGATGCCCACCGACTCGCGGACGTAGTAGTGCTTGGTGCGCACCGCCTGCCCGGTCTGCGGATCGGTGCCCTGGCCGTAGGTCTGGGCGAACACGACGATCACGAAGGGCGCGTCGGTAATGTGCGCCTTGACCGCATCGGTCCCGAGCGGCGCCAGCGCGGCGTGCCACTCCGCGGGACCGCTTGTGTAGAACTCCTTTTCTTCGGCCTCGGCTCCCTCGCGCAGCCTGGCCTTTACCGCGGGATCGGCGACGACCACGAACGTCCACGGCTGCTGGTTGGCGCCGCTCGGTGCGGTGCCCGCGGTGCGGATGGCGTTGTCGATCAGCGTCGGGTCTACCGGCTCGCTGCTGAAGAAGCGCACGGTCCGCCGCGCCTCCATCGCCGTCAGAAACTCGCGCGAGCGCTGCAGCTGCTGGGCCGGCTCAAGGCGCTGGAATGAAAGAGGAATCGGCTCGTAGGTCGGGGAAGGACTCATCGCGCGCAGTGTATCACCGGCGCGCGCTCGGGGGTGACAAAGATGCGGGTCCGCTTCGGCGTAGACTGAATGGTGTTGCGGATCGTGGACCGAAGGGGTGGAGTAAACTGATGTGGATCGATGCCCTGATCGTTTTGGCGCTCATCGCCGCCAACGGCGTGTTCTCGGGCGCCGAGATCGCGACCCTGTCGGTGCGCAAGACCCGGCTGCGCGAGCTCATCGAGTCGGGCAAGCGCGGTGCCCGCGCGGTGCAGGCGCTGCGCGACCAGCCGGAGCGCTTCCTGGCGACGGTCCAGGTCGCGATTACGATCATCAGCGCCGCAGCGGCGGCGTTCGGCGGCGAGGTGTTCGCCGAGAGGCTGGCCACCGTCGTCGCGCGCGTCCCGGCCCTGGCGGCGCAGGCCCGGCAGATCGGCTTTGTGCTGGTGGTCCTGGTCATTGCCTATCTGTCCGTGGTGTTCGGGGAGCTCGTGCCCAAGTCGCTGGCGCTGCGCGCCGCCGAGAGCTACTCGCTGCTGGTGGGCGGCCTGCTGCTCGGCCTGGCCTACGTCGCGCGGCCGGTGGTGTGGCTGCTCACCACCTCGTCGAACCTGGTGCTGCGGCTGTTCGGCGACCGCACCAGCTTCTCGGAGGCCCGCCTGTCGCCCGATGAGCTGCAGGAGCTGGTCGAGGAGGCCGCCAAGACCGGCTCCCTCGATGCGCGGACGAGCGAGATTGCCTCGCGGGCCATCGACTTCCGCCACCTGACCGCCGTCTCGGTGATGGTTCCGCGCGAGCAGCTCTTAATCCTGCCGCGCTCAGCGACCAAGGAGCAGACGCGGGCCGCGTTCCAGAGTCAGATTCACACGCGCATCCCGGTCTACGAAGGCACTGTGGATAACGTAGTTGGCTATGTCGCGCTAAAAGATCTGATCCTGCAGAGCCTCCGCGACGAGCCGTTCACGCTGGAGCCGTTCGTGCGTCCGGCCCTGTTCGTTCCCGAGAGCTTCAAGGCGAGCAACCTGCTGCAGCGGATGCAGCAGCAGCGCGGCTCGCTCGCGCTGGTGGTCGATGAGCAGGGCGTACTCCTGGGGCTTGTGACCATCGAAGACCTGATCGAAGAGCTGGTGGGAGAGATCGTCGGCGAGCATGATCACTTCCCCGCGGCCATCCGCAAGGAAGGTGACGGCGCCGCGCTGGTGCTGGGGGTGACGCCGGTGCGCGAGGTAAATCGGGCGCTCGGCCTGAACCTCCCCGAGAGCCCGAGCTTCTCGACGCTCGCCGGCCTGTGCATTCATCTTGCTGGCCGCATTCCAGAGCAGGGTACCCGGCTGACCTCACCCGATGGCGCGGTGCTGGAGATCTGCGAAGCGACGCCGCGGCGGGTGCGCCAGGTCCGCCTGCACCCGCCGCCGGTCGCTCCCGCAGGGGACAGCGCTGCGGAGCGACCGCAGGGTATATAATCCGGCGATGAAACTTGGAGTCTTCGGAGCCGGTTCGATCGGCTGCTATCTGGGCGGACGTCTGATCGCGGCCGGTTGGGAGGTCACCCTGGTCGGCCGCCTGGGAAGCGAGGTGAGGGCGCACGGACTCACGCTCACCGACTACACGGGGGCGCGCACCGAGCTCGCTCCCGCCCAGGTGCGCTACGTTGACGATGCGCGGGCCCTGGCCGACTGCGACGTGGTGCTGGTGACCGTGAAGGGAACCGCGACCGCCGAGGCGGGGGCGGCGCTGGCGCCGGTCGTCAAGCCGGGCGCCGTAGTTGTGAGCTTCCAAAACGGGGTGACCAACGCCGACCGCTTACGGGTCGCCCTGCCCGGCCGCACGCTGCTTGCAGGCATGGTGCCGTTCAACGTAGTGAATAAGGGCAGCGGACACTTTCACAACGGCACCAGCGGACCGCTGGAGCTTGAGCGTGGGAGCCGGTCGGCGGCGGAGCTCCAGCGGGTGCTGCAGCAGGCGGGGTTTTCCGTCGTTCTGCACGGTGATCTGCGCGCGGTGCAGTGGAGCAAGCTGCTCATCAATCTAAATAACGCAGTCAACGCGCTGGCCGGGGTGCCGCTGCGCGAGCAGCTGGCGGACCGCGGCTACCGGCTGGTGATGGCCGACATCGTGCGCGAAGGTCTTTCCTGCTTGCGCGCCGCGGGCATCCGGCCGGTGCGCCTGGGGCGCCTGATTCCGAGCCTGGCGCCGACGGTGCTGGCGCTGCCGGACTGGCTGTTCTTCCGGGTCGCGGCGGCGATGGTGAAGGTCGATCCGGCGGCGCGCTCGAGCATGTGGGAAGATCTTGATCGCCGCCGCCTGACAGAGATCGAGCTGCTCAACGGCGAGATCATCCGGCTCGGCGAAAAACACGGCGTCGCCACCCCGCTGAACCGCAAGCTCTACGACCTCATACGCAGCGCCGAGCGTGACCGGCGCGGCTCCCCGCAGCTGAGCGCCCAGGCGCTGCGCGCCGCCCTCGCCTGAAAATTCCGTAGGTGTGTGATGGAACTGCGAATCGACCACTTATCCAAGCGATATCCCAACGGCACGCACGCCCTCAAGGATGTCTCGCTGCACATCCCGCTCGGCATGTTCGGCCTCCTTGGCCCCAACGGCGCCGGCAAGTCGACGCTGATGCGGACGCTGGCGACCCTCCAGGAGGCCGACGGCGGCCAGGTCACGCTCGGCGACATCGACGTGCTCAGACAGAAAGATGCGGTGCGGCGCACGCTGGGATACCTGCCGCAGGAATTCGGCCTGTATCCCAAGACCTCGGCCGAGCAGCTGCTGGCGCACTTCGCGACCCTCAAAGGAATCGCCAACGCGAAAGAGCGCAGCGCGGTGGTCGCGGCGCTGCTGCAGCAGACCAACCTCTACGAGCACCGCCACAAGCCGCTCGGCAGCTTCTCCGGCGGCATGAAGCAGCGCTTCGGCATTGCGCAGGCGCTGCTGGGGAACCCGCGCCTCGTCATCGTCGATGAGCCGACCGCCGGCCTGGACCCCGAAGAGCGGATGCGCTTTCACAACCTGCTCGGCTCCATCGGCGAGAACGTCATCGTAATCCTGTCGACCCACATCGTCTCCGATGTCAGCGATCTGTGCCGCAACATGGCCATCATTCACCAGGGCAACGTGCTGGTCAGCGGCGCCCCCACCGAGCTGGTGGCGAGGCTCGCGGGGCAGGTGTGGAAGAAGTCGATCCACCAGTCCGAGACCGCCGCCTATCGGGATAAGTTTCGCGTCATCTCGATGCGGCTGTACGCCGGGCAGACCTTGATCCACGTGCTCGCGGAGCAGCAGCCCGAAGGATTCACGTCGATCGAACCGGACCTGGAGGACTTCTACTTCGCCACCATCCGCGGCTTCATAAGTGGAAGATCCGATGCCCAGAAGGCGAGCTAAAAGGTGGTCCTGAACATCGCTTCCTTCGAGCTCCGCCAGCACCTGCGGCGGATCTCCACCTACGTCTACTTCGTCGTCTTCCTGCTGCTCGGCGGGCTCTTCACTGTCGCCTCCGGTGGGGCATTTCCGATCGCGGTCGTCGACTTCGGCACCGGCGGCAAGGTCTTTGTAAACTCGCCGTATGCGCTAAACAACATCATCAGCTACATCACCTTCTTTGGTATGGTCATCACCGCGGCGATCACTGGTCAGGCGACCTACAAGGACATCGCCAGCAACAGCACTCCCCTCTTCTACACGGCGCCGCTGACCAAGTTCCAGTACCTGGCCGGGCGTTACCTGGGAGCGCTGGCCACGCTGGGAATCGTGTTCTCCAGCGTCGGCATCGGCGCCTGGGTCGGGACCCACCTGCCGTGGCTCGACCCGACGCGGCTCGGTCCGCACCGGCTGGCGCCTTATTTTCAGGCGTATTTTCTGCTGGTCATTCCCAACCTGCTCCTGACCTCGGCGATCTTCTTCGGGCTCGCAGCGCTCGGCCGCAAGATGCTGCCGGTTTATGCCGGCAGCGTGATCCTGATGCTCGGCTACTTCATCGCGCTGCAGCTTTCCTCGACGCTGACGGTGAGTCTGACGGCGGCGCTCGTCGATCCGCTCGGCGGCTCGGCGATCGATCGCCTGACCCTGTTCTGGACGCCCTTCGAGCGCAATACGCGCCTCATTCCGCTGCAGGGAATCGTGCTGCTGAATCGGGTGCTGTGGCTGGGAGTCGGGCTCGCGGTCCTGGCGCTCACCTACTGGAAGTTCCGTCTGGCCCACCCCGAGCAGGCGCAGAAGCGCCCGCAGAGTCCACTGCTGCAGGAAGAGGCGCTGCACCCGCTGGCGCAAGCGCTGCCGACCGTTCATCCGGTGTTTTCGCCGCGCGCCTCGCTGCGGAGCTTCTTATCGCTGTCGCGCCTCCAGTTTGCCGAGACCGTGAAGAACGTCTTTTTCTTCGTGCTCATGCTCGCCGGGTGGCTGTTTGCGGTCCTCTCCGCGAGCAAGATCATAAACCCCGGCACCTCCCCGAGCTACCCGGTGACGCACTCGATGCTGGAGTCGGCAGCGGGCGGGTTCTCGATCTTCGCCATCGCCATCATCACCTTCCTCTCCGGTGAGCTCGTGTGGCGCGAGCGCGATGCGCGCCTCGGCCAGCTGGTCGACGTGCTGCCGACCCCGCGCTGGGTGCTCTTCGGCGCGAAGCTGGCGGCCCTATTGGGGGTCCAGGTGCTGGTGGTGCTGCTCCTGATGGCGGCCGGGCTCCTTTTGCAGACATGCCAAGGTTACTATCGGTTCGAGCTGGGGCTCTACTTGCAGAACCTGCTGGGCATCGTGCTCGTCCGCTACTTCATCCTTTCCGTGCTGGCGATCTTTGTCCACACCATCGTCAACAACAAGTACCTCGGGCACTTCGCGATGGTCCTTTACTTGATCGCCAGCATCGCCATGGAGCCGCTGGGACTGTCGGATCACCTGTACCGGTACGGGCAGACGCCCAGCTTCATCTATTCCGACATGAATCGGTTTGGACCGTACGCCGCGCCCCTCTTCTGGTTCGCGCTGTATTGGGGAATCGCGGCGGTCCTGCTGGCGATGCTGACCAACCTCGCGTGGGTGCGGGGGACCGAGTCGGGGTTGCGGGTGCGCCTGAAGCTGTTCGCCGCCAGGCTGTCGCGCCCCGTGATTGCCGGGATGCTGGTGAGCCTGGTCGCCTTCGCTACAGTCGGCGCGTACATCTTCTACAACACCCATGTCCGCAATCCCTTCCGCACAAGCTTCGCCATCGATGAGGCGCGTGCCCAATACGAGAAAAAGTACCAGCGCTACAAGGCGCTGCCGGCGCCGCGGATTACCGACATCACGACCCAGATCGATCTGTTTCCGCAGGAGCAGTACGTCCTTCTGCGCGGGACCTTGACGCTGCAGAACAAGACGGCGTCGCCGCTCGACAAGCTCGCCCTGACCGTCTGGCCCGTCGATGTGGACCCCTTGCCCAGGCCGCAGCTGCACATCGAGACGCTCCAGCTGGCCGGCGGGCAGACGCCGATCGTCGAAGATCACTCGCTCGGGTTCTATCTGTACGGGCTGCCGATGCCGCTGCCCCCGCAGGGCAAGCTGGCCGTCAAATTCGCGCTGCGGTACGAAAACGTCGGGTTCGTCGATGCGCGGCCAAATACCGACATTGCGGAAAATGGGACTTCGATCGGCGACCGATACATGCCGTATTCAGGTTATGCCCCCGACATCGAGCTGACCGACGACAGTACCCGGCACAAGCACGGCCTGAGTACGGTCAAGCGGCTCCCCAAGCTGGAAGATATTGCCGCCCGGCAGTACAACTTCGGCTCGACCGACGCCGACTGGATCACCTTCACCGGAACGATCAGCACAAGCCCCGATCAGATCGCGGTGATGCCGGGATACCTGCAGCGCGAGTGGCAGGAAAACGGCCGGCGCTACTTCAGCTACAAGGTGGACGCCCCGATCTTGGACCTGCTGTCGGTCAACTCGGCGCGCTACGCCGTCCGCCGCGACCGCTGGCGGGACGTCAACCTGGAGATCTACTACCACCCGGGGCACGAGTTCGACCTGGACGAGATGATGCGCAGCATGAAGGCGAGCCTTGATTACTGCAGCGCCAACTTCAGCCCCTATCAGTTCCGCCAGCTGCGCATCCTGGAGTTCCCGCGCTACCACACCTTCGCTGCCGCCTTCGCCAACACGGTGCCGTTTTCCGAAGCAATCGGGTTCATCTCCTACTTCAACCCGGCCAAGCCGGACACGATCGATCTGCCGTTCTATGTCACCGCGCACGAGACGGCGCACCAGTGGTGGGCGCACCAGGTCATAAGCGCTGCCGTCGAGGGCGGGACCTCGATCGTCGAGACGCTCGCCCAGTACAGCTCCCTCATGATCATGAAGCACACCTACGGCGATCGCGGGATAAAGAAGTTCCTGCGCTTCGAGCTCGATGGCTATCTGCGCGGACGGGCCCAGGAGCGAAATGAAGAGCAGCCCCTTTATCGGGTGGACGCGAACCAGGGCTACATTCACTACAATAAAGGCGCGCTGGTCATGTACGCCATCCAGGACTACATCGGCGAGGACAAGGTCAACCGAGCGCTGGCGGCGTTTTTGAAAAAGTATGCGTTCCAGGGCCCGCCGTATCCTGTATCGCTCGACCTGATCGACGCACTGAAGCAGGTGACCCCGCCCGAGTACCAGTACCTGTACGAGGACATGTGGCAGAGCATCACTCTGTACGAAAATCATGCAAAATCGGCCACCGCCACCCGGCTGCCCGACGGCCGCTATCAGGTGCGGCTGGTGCTGGGCTCGAAGAAGCTACGCTCCGACGGCAAGGGGCAAGAGAGCCAGATCGCCGAGCACGACCTGATCGATGTTGGATTGATAGATGAAGCGGGCAGCTATCTGTACCTGCAGCGGCACCAATTCGAGAAGGACGAGACCGAGCTGGTGCTCACTGTCGACAAGCTGCCGGCGCGGGCGGGGCTCGATCCGCTCAACAAGCTCATCGATCGCGCGCCCGATGACAACGTGATCGAAGTGAGCGTAAAATAAGCGCGACGGCGCCCGGACAGAGAGTCCGTTCGGACGCCGTCTCAGCGCGGCGGGAGAGCCTGCGCGCGGCCCCAGAGGCGACCGCGGGGCGGGCTCAAGCCGCGACTACGGACGGGGCAGCGTCGGCGGGTTGGCGGTGTAGCCCGAGCCGTAGGTGTCGATGTAGCGGTACGAGATCCACCCGTAGCCCGGCGCCTTGCTGTTGTTGACGCCGAACGAGGTGGTGCCCCAGCTGTTCTTGAACAGGTAGAAGCCCTTCTCCATCACCGGCTTGCCCATGGCATCGACGAGCGGCTTGCCCATGGCGTCGACCTTCTGCACCTGCAGGTTGTCATCCCAGCCGACGAGCTGCACCGAGTGTCCGGCCGGCTGCTTCTGGCTCTCGGTGATGTCGGCCGCGTTGGGGAACAGAACGTAGCCGTTGGCAAAGGATGCCGTGCTTACCGGCAGCGTCGAGCGGCGGTGGTTCCACGCCTGATAGAAGAAGTCGAACCCGACGACGACGCCGGTCTTCTTCTCGAAGAGCACGTTCTTGAGCGACGTGGTCGAGACCCAGCGCCCGGCGGGCAGCTTGTACTTGGTCGCCGCCTTCATCGCCGGTAGAGGCTCGCCGTTCGTGTAGCACTTGGTCGGCAGGCCGTCGCCGCTGCCCTTGCAGGCGGGGTCGTTGGCCTCGTTCCACTGGTTCGGCTCGTACGGCCAGGTCGCCTCATCGACGATGCCGTACCGGTTGATGGCCTGGAGGTTGTAGACGTCCGACGAGCCCGAGGTGCTGGTGAACTGCTTGACCTCGTTTTTCACCGACCACTGCAGGTACTGCTCGGAGAAATCGGGAGTCACGCCCGTGCCGAGGACGCCCGACTTCTTGTAGAGCATCTCCATCAGGCCGGTCGTCGAGAAGATCGAGCAGACGCCGCGGCG
>DAOMZC010000056.1:0-15372 GCA_035437965.1 Pseudomonadota bacterium | reverse complement strand
CAAGACCGGAAACGAGCAGGACGAACGGCACCAGATTGAACAGCAGATGCGCCGCGATCGGGGCGAGCAGATTCCCGGTCCGGACGTAGAGCCACGCCAGGAAGCCGCCGAACGCGGACAGCGGCAGCAGCGCGGCCAGATTGCCGTGGACCAGCCCAAACCCCAGGGAAGCCACCAGGTACGCCGTGCGGATCCAGCCGGCATCCCGCAGGGCGGGAAACAGGATGCCCCGGAACAGGGCCTCCTCGACGACCGGTGCGAGTCCCAGGGCAAACACCGCCACCCGGCGCCACAGCGGGGCCTGCGCCACCGGCCGCGGCCGCACCATCATCGTCGTCCCGCCCGAGGTCAGCGGCTCGATGTTCTGCTCTTCCTGGACCAGCGCCTGCTCCAGGTCGCGCATGCTGGCGAAGCGGTCGCCGGGCTTTTTCGCCATGCACTTCAGCACCACCGCCTCGACCGACGGCGGGATGTTCATCTCCGGGCGGACCTTGCGCGGCGGCGTCGGGTTCTTGTAGACGTGCTTGTAGATGAGCGTCGCCGTCGACTCACCGTCGAACGGCAGCTGCGAGGTCAGCATCTCGTACAAGATGCAGCCGAGCGAGTACTGGTCGCTGCGCGCGTCGGTGTCCTGGCCGGTGACCTGCTCGGGCGAGATGTACTCGGCGGTGCCGACCACCGTGCCGTCCATGGTCAGCCGCTCGCCGGCGTCCATCTTGGCGAGGCCGAAGTCGACGATCTTGACCGAGTCGCGCCGGCCCTCCCGCTCGAGGAGGAAGATGTTGTCGGGCTTGAGATCGCGGTGGACGATGCCCTTTTCGTGCACCTCCTGCAGGCCGCGGGCGATCTGGGCCCCGATGCGGCACACCCGCACCGCCTGTATCGGCCCTTCGTTTATCGCCTCGGTGAGGGTCTGGCCCTCGAGGAACTCCATGACCAGGTAGGCGTGGTTGCTGATGACGCCGAAGTCGGTGATCGCCACCACGTTGGTGTGGTTGATCATCGAGGCCGACTGCGCCTCCTGGACGAAGCGCTTCCACGCCGACTCTTCGTGCGCCTTGCGCAGGACCTTGATCGCCACGGGCTTGTTGAGGATGACGTGGCGGGCGCGGTAGACCACGCCCATGCCGCCCTCGCCCAGGCGCGACTCGATCTGGTAGCGGTTGTCGATCGTCGTGCCGATGAGCGCGTCGTCGCCGAGCGTGCCGCGCTCGGAGCCGGCGCCGGCGCGGCAGCGGTGTCCCTCGCCGCGGACGTAGCGCTCGCCGCAGCTCGAACACTTCTCTGCCTTGTCGGGCTTGTCGGGCTTGTCGGCGCTCAGAACCGCCCTCCCAGAAGCAGTGAGGAGGACACCTGGGCGCCGCTCGCTGCCAGCTCGAGGTTGGGGATCACCGGCAGGGAAGAAAACAGGCGGTGACCGGAGCGCTGACGGTGCAGATCGATGGCCAGCAGCACCACGCTGCTCGCCAGCAGCACGCCGCCGATGCCCCACAGCGCGATCGCCGAGGTCGAGAAGCTGCGCTGCTTGGTCACCGAGTCGCCGAGCGCTGCCAGGTCAGAGCCCTGCTGGCCGAGGCAGATGTGGTCCGGGCACTGCTGGTTTAGCGACTGCGTCTTTTCCAGCGCCAGGCCGCCGAGCACGGTCGCGGCGGTGACCGCGCCGGCGGCGAGGCCGAACAGGACCGCCGGCAGCGGGTGGATCCGGTAGCGCGGAGACGTTCCGGCCACCGGCTGGGACGCGGTGGTGGCGGTGCTGCCCGGCGCGGCCAGGTTCACAGCGAGCTCCTGGCCGGCCGCCACCTCGACCATCAGGGTGTGGGTGCCGTGCTCGGTAGTGCTGTCGACGCGGTGGCTGCCCGGGTTGACCGGCAGGGTGTCGCCAATCGGCCCCACGCCGAGCTCCTTGCCATCCAGCGCGACCAGCGTGCCGCTGCCGCCGACGAGGCGTACCCGGCCCAGGCGCTCGCGCAGGCGCCTCTCCAGCCGCTCGGCGTCGGCGAGCTGCTGACCCGGCTCCATCAGCGCCGGGGTCATCGTCTGCCGGTAGCGGTTCAGCGCGTCCAGGCCCTCCAGGGGCTGGTCGAGCTGCAGGCTCAGCTCGGCGATGGGCCAGAGCAGCGTCGGGGTGGGCAGGGTGTCATACGCCGCGTGGTACTTGGCCAGCGCCAGGCTCAGCTTGCCCGCCGCGGTCAGCTCCTTGCCCTCGCGGTACAGGTTGCGCGCCACGGCCTCGTCGCTCTTGCCGCGACCCGCCGCCCCGCCGGCCGGCGCCTGATCGGCCCGCGCCGGGCGCCCGTTCCCAAGGACCACCGTCAGCCCCAGCACGAGCGCCAGCGCCCGAGCGAGCGTCTGAACGAGCGCGGGTCCGAGCTTTGGTGCCAGGGCTGGCACCAAGTCCTTTAAGGGTTCAGCACGCAAGACAGGGACGTTACGCACGCAAGTAACCATAGGCCGGGGCCTTGAGCCGAAGCCGCTAAGATGCAGGATACTAACTATGATACAGGACCCGCGAGGTTTTTTAAGATGGAAACGGCGACGGGAGCGCAGGAAAGCCGCGTAATTTTTCGGGAGAGGGAACCTAGCGCGAGGCGCTTATGAGGACCGAGATCTTGCTACCATTTCGCAGCACCACGTCGGACCGGCCGTCGCCGCTTACATCGCCCAGGCTCAGGCAGCCGTCGCAGGTCTGTACGCCGGTCGGATACTGGTAGGACAGTGTCACCGGCTCTACGACGATTCCGGTCTCGCCGCGGCTTACCACAACTTTTACCTCGCTTGGATTATTCAGGGTCAGTACGAAATCGCTCCTGCCGTCGCTTGACATGTCGGCCAGGCCCAGGGTCTGCGAGGTCCCCCGCCCGGGCACTCCGAGGTTCTGGTAGACCGCCAGCTGGTTGTAGGTGCCACCCGTCGCATACTCGAACACCTGCACCGACTTCCCCCCCCCATCGATAAGCGCCGAGACATCGGTGACTCCGTTCCCATTCACATCGCCGATGCGCACCGCATTTGGACGGACCGCGAGCGGCGTACTGACCAAATAGTCCTTGTAGTCCCGACCGGCCTCTTTGGGACTGTTCAAGATGCGCAGGTCGCTGTCGGTCGCCACCGCGATGTCGGGGAGCCCGTCGCCGTTCAGCTCTCCGACGGCCATGCCGATCGGTATGGGGGGATTATTCTGGCTGGTCGCGGTCGTCCACTGGTGGCTGTAGGAATTCGCGAAGCTCACCGACTGCGCCTGGCCCTGGCCGGGACCTTCATTTTTGAACACCCGGACTTCGTTCGGATAAGTGCAAGCGACGACAAGATCGGGCCGGCCGTCGCTGCTCAGGTCGTAGAGCGCCATGTAGGAGGGCCGGCAGCCGATGTTCTGCGAGCCCTGCTGCAGCGCCACCAGCGACCCGTCGCCCTGATTGAGGAAGCCCTGGATCGTATTCTGCTCGACGTTTCCCACCACCGCATCGGCCCGCCCATCCCCATTGAGATCGCCGACCAGGATCGACCGCGCCGCCTGATTGCCGATGATATCCAGGGGATAGCTGACCCCCGCCGCGAAGGTCCCGTCCCCCTTGCTGATCAGCACGTTCAGCGAGTTTACGGTGTCAGCAAAGACTATATCGGAACGGCCATCGCCGTTGAGGTCCGGGACAAGGGACTTCTTCTCGTTCGTCGGTGATGGCCTTAACTAAAGGGTGGGTTGTGGTCACCTTAAGCGCCCGGCAAGAAGCTCTTACAACGCTTCGCCGGCAGACACATACATCGCATGCATGCGTCCCGGGTCTTAAAACGAGTAACTTGCTTATCGACCCCAAGGGCTTGCTTATTAGCTGCAGCACCGCGAGTCTCAGATCCTGGTGCTTGCTTACCAACTGCAAGGTGCCCGCTGCTCAGCTGCACCGCCGTCACTCAAAAGACCAACGGGTTGCTTATCGGCTTCAGACAGGTTGCTTATCAACTTTAAGCGGCTGCTTATCGACTTCAGGCGGCTGCTTGTCAGCTGCAACATCTTGGGTCTCAGACTCAACGGGTTGCTTATCAAAGCCAGGCGGGTTGATTATCAACAGCAGCGCCTTGGGTCCCAAAACCAGCGGCGGCGTGCCAGCGCTCGCTGCGAGCACCGTGCAGCGTTGCTGGCGCGCCCGACCCGGCGGATAATTCGTCACCATGGAGCCCGAGCTTGTCCGCGCCACAGCAAGTGATGCGCCGATCTTCGACCGCCTGATTCAGCTTTATGCCTACGATTTCAGCGAGTTCATGGGCTGGGACGTGGGTGCCGACGGGCGCTTTGACGACCGGGGAGTGGCGCCGCTACGCAGCGATCCGCTGCGCCATCCGTTCTTGATTCGGGTCGACGGCCAGCTCGCCGGCCTGGTCATCGTCGATCAGCAGAGCCGCCTGTGGCCTGCCGAGCCGGCGAGCGATGTGGCAGAGTTCTTCATCCTCCGCCGGTATCGCCGGCTCGGGGTGGGTGCCCGCGCCGCGGCCCAGGTGTTCGACCGATTCCGCGGCCGGTGGGAGGTTCGCCAGACGGCCAGCAATACCGCGGCGACCGCCTTCTGGCGCAAGGTGATCGGCGCCTACTGCGGCGGCAGCTTCAGCGAGCTGGTGCTTGCTGACGAGCGCTGGCGCGGACCCGTGCAGGTGTTCGACAACACCAATCGGAGCGCGCCGACCCTCGGGCCGTAGGCGCGTGGCCCCAGGAAAGTCGGCGCAGGGTATAGTGCGCAAGCCATGACGCAAAAATACGAGGACGCGATTCGGGCGGCGGAAGTCGTCCTGCCGGGCACGGACCTGGACGACACCCTGCGTTTCTTCACCGAGCGGCTCGGGTTTCGGGTCGACTCCATCCACCCGGCCGACGCCCCTTTGGTGGCGGTGCTGTCGGGGCACGGGCTGCGCATCCGGCTCGCCGGGGACGAGCCCGAAGCGGCGGCAGCGGGAGCGGGGACGCTGCGCCTGCGCTGTCGCAATCCGGCGGCGCTCTTTTCCGGGCAGCGCGAGCTGACCGCGCCCAACGGCACCCGCATCGTGCTCGTCGACGAAGAGGCCGAGGTGGTGCTGCCGCCGCTGCAGCAGAGCTTCGTGGTCAGCCGGCTGGGCGACGGCGCGGCGTTTCACCTCGGGCGGGCGGGGATGCGCTACCGCGACCTCATCCCGGGCCGGCAGGGGGGGCGCTTCATCGCCTCGCACATCCAGATTCCGCACGGCGGCCCGGTGCCGGACTATGTGCACTTTCATAAGGTGCGCTTCCAGATGATCTACTGCTACCGCGGCTGGGTGCGCCTCTGCTACGAGGATCAGGGGCCGCCGTTCGTGCTGAAGGCGGGTGACTGCGTGCTGCAGCCGCCGCAGATCCGCCACCGCGTGCTGGAGAGCTCACCCGGGCTGGAGGTGCTCGAGATCGGCTGCCCGGCCGAGCACGAGACGTGCGCCGATCACGAGCTGCAGCTGCCCACCGCGACGCTCGCGCCGCAGCGTGACTTCGGTGGGCAGCGCTTCGTGCGCCACGAGGCCGCCGGCGCGCTGTGGCGGCCGTGGCGGCTCGCCGGCTTTGAGTACCGCGACTTCGGCATCGCCGCCGCCACCGGGGGGCTCGCCGGTGTCGGCGCCGTCCGTCCGCACGGCGCCACCAGCGGGCCGCGCTGCCAGCACGCGGCAGAGTTTGTCTTCCTGTTCGTGCTCAGCGGTGGGATGACGGTGCAGGCCGACGGCCAGCCGGAGCAGCGGCTGACGGCGGGCGACTGCTGCGTGATCCCGGCGGGGCTGGGGCACGCGCTCGGCGATTGCTCGCCCGACCTGGAGCTCTTGGAGGCGACCCTGCCCGCCGCTTTTACTACCGCTCCGGCTACCTGAGCAGAGCTCGACGCGCTGCAGGGTCAGCAGGCGAATAAGCCGCCGTGACCGCATCCGACCCACCGCGGCCTCGGCAGAGCCGAGCGGCGGCGCGGCGCGTGATCATAATTCCCTTAGAGGTCCGGGACAAGGGACTTCTTCTCGTTCGTCGGTGATGGCCTTAACTAAAGGGTGGGTTGTGGTCACCTTAAGCGCCCGGCAAGAAGCTCTTACAACGCTTCGCCGGCAGACACATACATCGCATGCATGCGTCCCGGGTCTTAAAACGAGTAACTTGCTTATCGACCCCAAGGGCTTGCTTATTAGCTGCAGCACCGCGAGTCTCAGATCCTGGTGCTTGCTTACCAACTGCAAGGTGCCCGCTGCTCAGCTGCACCGCCGTCACTCAAAAGACCAACGGGTTGCTTATCGGCTTCAGACAGGTTGCTTATCAACTTTAAGCGGCTGCTTATCGACTTCAGGCGGCTGCTTGTCAGCTGCAACATCTTGGGTCTCAGACTCAACGGGTTGCTTATCAAAGCCAGGCGGGTTGATTATCAACAGCAGCGCCTTGGGTCCCAAAACCAGCGGCGGCGTGCCAGCGCTCGCTGCGAGCACCGTGCAGCGTTGCTGGCGCGCCCGACCCGGCGGATAATTCGTCACCATGGAGCCCGAGCTTGTCCGCGCCACAGCAAGTGATGCGCCGATCTTCGACCGCCTGATTCAGCTTTATGCCTACGATTTCAGCGAGTTCATGGGCTGGGACGTGGGTGCCGACGGGCGCTTTGACGACCGGGGAGTGGCGCCGCTACGCAGCGATCCGCTGCGCCATCCGTTCTTGATTCGGGTCGACGGCCAGCTCGCCGGCCTGGTCATCGTCGATCAGCAGAGCCGCCTGTGGCCTGCCGAGCCGGCGAGCGATGTGGCAGAGTTCTTCATCCTCCGCCGGTATCGCCGGCTCGGGGTGGGTGCCCGCGCCGCGGCCCAGGTGTTCGACCGATTCCGCGGCCGGTGGGAGGTTCGCCAGACGGCCAGCAATACCGCGGCGACCGCCTTCTGGCGCAAGGTGATCGGCGCCTACTGCGGCGGCAGCTTCAGCGAGCTGGTGCTTGCTGACGAGCGCTGGCGCGGACCCGTGCAGGTGTTCGACAACACCAATCGGAGCGCGCCGACCCTCGGGCCGTAGGCGCGTGGCCCCAGGAAAGTCGGCGCAGGGTATAGTGCGCAAGCCATGACGCAAAAATACGAGGACGCGATTCGGGCGGCGGAAGTCGTCCTGCCGGGCACGGACCTGGACGACACCCTGCGTTTCTTCACCGAGCGGCTCGGGTTTCGGGTCGACTCCATCCACCCGGCCGACGCCCCTTTGGTGGCGGTGCTGTCGGGGCACGGGCTGCGCATCCGGCTCGCCGGGGACGAGCCCGAAGCGGCGGCAGCGGGAGCGGGGACGCTGCGCCTGCGCTGTCGCAATCCGGCGGCGCTCTTTTCCGGGCAGCGCGAGCTGACCGCGCCCAACGGCACCCGCATCGTGCTCGTCGACGAAGAGGCCGAGGTGGTGCTGCCGCCGCTGCAGCAGAGCTTCGTGGTCAGCCGGCTGGGCGACGGCGCGGCGTTTCACCTCGGGCGGGCGGGGATGCGCTACCGCGACCTCATCCCGGGCCGGCAGGGGGGGCGCTTCATCGCCTCGCACATCCAGATTCCGCACGGCGGCCCGGTGCCGGACTATGTGCACTTTCATAAGGTGCGCTTCCAGATGATCTACTGCTACCGCGGCTGGGTGCGCCTCTGCTACGAGGATCAGGGGCCGCCGTTCGTGCTGAAGGCGGGTGACTGCGTGCTGCAGCCGCCGCAGATCCGCCACCGCGTGCTGGAGAGCTCACCCGGGCTGGAGGTGCTCGAGATCGGCTGCCCGGCCGAGCACGAGACGTGCGCCGATCACGAGCTGCAGCTGCCCACCGCGACGCTCGCGCCGCAGCGTGACTTCGGTGGGCAGCGCTTCGTGCGCCACGAGGCCGCCGGCGCGCTGTGGCGGCCGTGGCGGCTCGCCGGCTTTGAGTACCGCGACTTCGGCATCGCCGCCGCCACCGGGGGGCTCGCCGGTGTCGGCGCCGTCCGTCCGCACGGCGCCACCAGCGGGCCGCGCTGCCAGCACGCGGCAGAGTTTGTCTTCCTGTTCGTGCTCAGCGGTGGGATGACGGTGCAGGCCGACGGCCAGCCGGAGCAGCGGCTGACGGCGGGCGACTGCTGCGTGATCCCGGCGGGGCTGGGGCACGCGCTCGGCGATTGCTCGCCCGACCTGGAGCTCTTGGAGGCGACCCTGCCCGCCGCTTTTACTACCGCTCCGGCTACCTGAGCAGAGCTCGACGCGCTGCAGGGTCAGCAGGCGAATAAGCCGCCGTGACCGCATCCGACCCACCGCGGCCTCGGCAGAGCCGAGCGGCGGCGCGGCGCGTGATCATAATTCCCTTTACTGAACTCCCGCCGTCCTTCCCGTCGTGAACGGCCGCTGGCAGGCGGCGTGCGGAACGGCTCCGGAACGCATACAGCAGACCGCCGCGACAACAGCTCCGGATGCTGATCGCTACGCAGTCGAAGTTTACGCTGCGGGGAACTTTTGGGTAGATCGCTGAAAGGTCGCACGCGGCCATGGCAACACAGGGAATCAATCCAACTTCGGAGCTCCCCATGTACAAGTGCCGTTCCCTGGGCAGGCTATTTGGCGTCGCTGCGCTGGCTGCAAGCTGTGAGAGTTCGCCGGACGTGGGCGAGACTGCGCAGTCGATAACTTGCGTCTCCGATGACAGCTGCGCGCTCGATCAAGTCTGCGACCCGGCCCACAAGACGTGCCTGCGTCCGCCGGCGACCCGGAATATCGATGTGCTCTTCCTTATCGACAACTCACCCTCCATGGCGCCGCGCCAGAAGGCGCTGGCGGCGAGCTTCAAGTCGTTCATGCAGAAGATCGAAGCTACCGGAGCGGACTATCATGTGGCGGTCGCTACCTCGGATGTCGGCTCGACAGTCGCCCCGGATGCGTTCTGGCGTAACATCGGCACGAGCTGCGACACCTTCGCTGGAGACGACGGACTTCTGCAGGCCATCCCGTGCACCAACCGCTACAACCTGAGCCCCGAGGCGATGGCGACGTGCACCGCTCTCTGTCCTGATCCCAAGTACGTACCAAGCGGCGGCGCCTTCATCGCCCGGACCGGCGGGCGGACCAACGTGCCCACCGCTCTGGTCGTCGATCCCAAGACCGGCAAGACGGTGGACGAGGGACCGGTGCGCGCCTTCCAGTGCATGGCGCTGGTGGGCGACGGCGGCTGCGGCATCGAAGGTCAGTTCGAAGGCGCCAAGCGGGCGCTGGACGGCCATCGCCTGGAAAACTCGGGATTCCTGCGGCCGGACTCGATGCTCGCGGTCATCTTCATTACCGATGAGGATGACTGCTCGGTGCAGCTGGCGCGGCGCGCCGAGAACAACCCGCAGACGCGTGACTGCGCCACTCCGGACGCCAAGGCCTCGTATGACTGCTTCAACGCCGACTACCGCTGCCAGGCGCGCAGCCTGGTCTGCAACGAGGCGCTCAATATCCCGGGCATCAAGACCGGCTGTCACGAGCGCGCCGACAGCTACCTGGAGCCGGTGCAGAAGTACGTCGACTTTTTCTCTTCCCTGCGGCCGTCCAACCGCCTGTTCGTCAGCGGTATCTGGACCCTACCGCCGCTCGACGGCGGTGGTGAGCTGAACGTGGTGCCGCGAACAGGTCCCAGCGGCTCGTATTCCTTGAACCGCCTGCCCCAGCTGTGCGCCACCGAGTCGGGCGGCAACTCCGGAGCGCCGCAGCTGCGGCTGTCGAAGCTGGCGCAGCACTTCAAGGGCCGGGGCGGCGTCGAGGTCAGCCTCTGCGACGAGAGCAGCTACTCCTCGGCGCTCAACAGCATGGCGACCACGATCCTGTTCAAGGCCGGCCTGAGCGGCGTGGGCGGCTGAGCCTCAGCACCGCTTCACCGCGCCGCCCGACCCCGCCCGCCGGTTCCCTTCACGCCGCCTGAGCGTAGCGATCGGCTTCCGGCAGGCGAGCCCCGAAGCGCTCCATCGCCTGCGCGTAGATCTGCACGTGCCGCTCGATCGAGCGGGCCCAGGTAAACCGATCCAGCTCGGACTGCGCCTTGGCCGACATCTTGGCCCGCAGCGCCGGGCTCCCCAAGAGCCGCACCAGATACTGCACAAACTCTCCAGTGTCGCGGGCCAGGTAGCCCTGCTCGCCGTGCTCGATGATCTCCGCCACTCCGTTGGGGGTGCGGGCGACCACCGGCAGACCGGCGGCGCGCGCCTCGATAATCGCGATCGGCAGCGCCTCCAGATAGCTCGGCAGGGCGAACACCGCAGAGCGCGCCAGCAGCTTCTGGACCTGCGGGCGCGGCAGGACTCCGGTGAACTCGACGTGCGCGCCGATGCCCAGGCGCGCGACCTCGCGCTCGACCCGCGGGCGCTCGGGGCCGTCGCCGACCAGGGTGAAGATCGGCCACTTGTCGCGCGGCAGCTGGCTTAGCACCTGCGGTATCATTCGCACCAGATCCATGGGCCGCTTGCGCTTGGTAAAGCGCAGCACGCTGACCACCCGCTGCTCTTCCCGCCGCGGCAGCCGCCACTCTTCGGTGCGGGTGGCGTTGAGCAGGATCTGGACATCGCGGCGGCCGGTGACCGCGCGCAGCTCGTCGGCGACGAAGCTGGACACGCCGGTCAAAATTGTCGGCTGGGCCGACCACGGATACAGGCGATCCAGGGCGCGCAGCGCCACGCCGACGACCCCGCGCAGCACCGAGTGCAGGGTGAACACGCTGGGGAGCTGCAGCTTGCGCGCCAGGTGCGCCGCGGCGTGGCCGAGCGGCGAGAAGATGCAGTGCGAGTGCACCACGTCGTAGCCGCCGCTGCGCAAGAGCTCTTCCAGCACCGGAATGGACTGCCCGTTGCGGATACAGCCGATGCGCGGCAGGAGCGGCGCCGGGATGCGGTGCACCGGAAAGATCTCGCGATCCGGTCCGCCGGGGGCCACGCAGATCACGTGGGCCTCGTGTCCGCGCAGGGTCAGCTCGTGCGCCAGGTCGTGCATGTGCACTTCCAGGCCGCCGACTTTGGGTAAGTAGGAGTCGCTGACGATCGCGATCTTATAGCGCTTCATGAGTCTAAGACTTCCTTCGTATTGGGACCGCGGGTGCGCATAAAGGTAAGCACTGCGGTCCGCTGCAGCGCGACAGAAAGTATAGGGGTCTTATTGCAAAAGCGTAAACAAAGCAATGCCCATGCCACCCTGAGACGGGCCGGGCGCCGCGTGCTGTCGCCGCCGGCCGTTTGTCAGGATTTCACCAAGAGCTCGGCCGCTCGGGTGCCAGTGTCAACTATCTACCATGAGGCTCGGCTGGCATGAGGCTCGGCTGGCATGAGGCTCGGCTGGCATGAGGCTCGGCTGGCATGAGGCTCGCGCTTGCATGAGGCTCGCGCTGGAGATGAGAGGACGATTTCGGGTGTCCGGACTACCGGGTGATTCTACGAGGAGAGGGCAGCGGCGTCAGCGGCCTGCCGCGCCGGCTCGCGCTGCGCTCGTGCGGCCGTGACGGAGTGCGCGCGCCACGTACCACCGTAAACGAGCCGGAGTGCTTGTCGATGTGACGGCTCTGCAGGCCGTGGGCGGCCCGCCACCAGCCGATGACCATCGCGAGCAGGACCGCCGGATACGTGAGCGCGAGGACGCGGTGCGAGAGCAGGCCGGCAGCCGACAGCAGGCCGGCCAGGATCGGCGGCACCGAGACGAGCAGCAGCCAGCGGTCTATGGTCAGCGCCATCATCGCGCCGGCGCCGGCAAACACCACCATCTCGAAAGGGAACAGGCGCAGTGTCGGGATATCGAGAGCGAGTCCGAGCAGCCGCTGCGCCAGGTTCTGCAGCACGGTCACCAGCGTGACGAGCCACAGGCTGCGGTGGAACGAGTTGGTACGCAGGGTGCGGCGCTGCCAGAGCCCACCGAGCACGACCACCCCGAGCATGAGCACGGAGGCCGCGATGGTGTCGCCCGGCTTTACCCCGCGCGGCCCCTGGCGGATGAGGATGAACAGCAGCACGGTCCCCGCCATCGCGAGCAGCGCGCGGGTGAATCGCTGCCGCAGGAGCCCGCCGGAAGCCAGGTCTCCCCGCTGCTCCTGGGCGAGGATGGCGAGCAGCTCGGCCATGGACGGGAAGCGTAGCTCGGGGCGGGTCAGAAGACCGCGCAAGAGCGCCTGGTGGATCTCATCGGGAACCTTGGTGTCCGCCGGGCGCGGCCGCGGCGCTCCAACCACATGCTCGGCCTGCGAGTGGAGCGTCTTGCCGGAGAACGGCAGGTAGCCGTACAGCGCCTCGAACAGCGCCGCGCAGAAGCTCCACTGATCGCTGCTGCCGCTGATGTCTCCGCCCTGGTACTGCTCCGGTGACATATAACCCGGAGTGCCGGCGATGATGCCGGGCAGGGTGAGGCGCGGCGATGCGGACAGGTCGCGCTCGGGCGGCTCGCGCGACGGCTCGCTCTCCTCCGAGTCTTCGCTGAGATCCACGCGCGCCAGGCCGAAGTCCACCACCCGTGGGCGCTCATCTCGCCCGACCAGGACGTTGTCCGGCTTGAAGTCGCGGTGCACCACGCCCGCTGCGTGGGCGGCCAGCAGCGCCTCGCCGGCTTGCAAGTACATCGCCACGATCTCGCCCCAGGAGCGGCTGCTCTGCGTTTGCCACTGGAGGAGCGTTGTGCCCTCCACGTACTCCATCGCGATGTAGATGTTTCCTTCGACCTCGCCAACTTCGTAGACCGCGATGATGTTGGGATGCGAGACCCGGCCCGCGGCGCGCGCCTCGCGCAGCGTCCGGGCGCGCTTTTTGTGAATCCCGGCCGGAGCCTGGCTCAGGATCTTGAGCGCGACCCGGCGATCGAGCTGTTCATCATACGCCAGGAACACCGAGCCCATGCCCCCCGAGCCGATCTCACGGATCAACGTGAAGCGGCCCACCCGCGTCGTCTGCACTACCACCCGCGCCTCATCGGTAATGCTCTCACTCGCTACTGAAGCATCGATGGTCGCCGCAGGGGTCTGCCGGGGGCTGGCGTCCTCGGTCCGGCTGGGGGCAGCCAAGAGAGTCTTCTCCTGTATCGTCATGTCAGTGGTCTAACCCGGGCCCGGGGGGCCCCGGGGCTTTAGCAGGAATCGTCGCTACCCTCGTTCAGCGTGCGGGGTTTTGGATCACATCGCCGGTCGCCGGATTGCTCCCATCCCAGAAGAACTGCTGCGGGTAGGCGTTGAACGGATTGAGCTCGCCGCCATTGCCGTAGCTCGCGTACTCCGGGCGGTAGGTCGTCTGCCAGTCGGGATTGTGCGGATTGTTGAAGGCGGAGCCGAGGACGTTGTCGTTCACATTGCCGTTGTAAAAGTACGGCACGCTGTCAAGGACCCTGCCGATGCGGTCGTCTTCCGCGTCGCGGGCAATCTGATCTGGGCTGAGCTGGAAGCCGTTGCGCCAGTCCCCGATCGTCGGTCCGCGCGGCGCGAGGAGCTTGGAGGCGCCCGAGTCGAAGAGCCCCGCATTGCCCATCCGCTTCATCTGCGTCTGGTCGGTCGGGTTTAGATCGTAGAGCCCCTGCAGCGGGCCGACGTTCATGTAGCGGCCGAGGTTCCAGTCGGTGTCATGGCCCATGGCGATGGTGGACAGCGGCTCGCCGGCGTGACCGAGCGGCAGCACCTCCGGGCCGTTGCCGGCGGTGCCGCCGTTGGGATCGAACTCGAGAAAGAACTCCGGCGGGATCTGGCCGCCGGTCCGCGCCGAGGCGGCGTAGGCCCAGACCAGGTGCTGCTCGGAGTCGTAGTAGCGGCTGCCGGAGTCGCCCTGCTTGGTGTCGGCGAGCATCTGCCCGGTGGTCTTGCCGTAGGCCAGCTGATCGTCGGCGTTCTTCTTGGCCCGCCACTGCTCGAGCAGGTTGTTCATCGCCACCGGGTCTTCCAGCGGCAGGTTCATCTGGACGTCTTTTACCTCCACCCGGATGTTGTTCGAGGTCACTACGTAGACTCCGCGCTGGGAGTCGTAGACCGAGTGGATGTTGTAGTCCGCGGCGGACTTCTGGTCCGCCGGGTGCTCGCTGTCGGTGCTCCAGTTGATGGCCGGCTGCTCTTCGGCGGCGGGCTTGGGGGCCGCGCTCTTGGTCGCATCGGGGCTAAGCGAAGAGGACAGGAGCATGCCGGGCTTGCTGAGCTCCTCCGCGGTCTTGGAGCCGGGCCGCGACAGAGACTCCTTCAGGCGCTCGCCCGCGGCGGCCGGCTGGCTCTCCATTCCCGAGGCCCAGTGTGCCAGGTTCTGCGCCAGATGAGATCCCGGCTTGTGCAGCTGCTCACCAAGCGCGGTGTCCGGGTTGGCGGCGTGCGCCAGCAGAGTTCCCCCGGCCCCTCCCGCCGCGGCGCTCGGCTGCTTGGCGGTCTCCGGCGCTGCTGGATGCGCTGGGTTGTGCAGGCTGGGGCTCTTGTCAACGGCAAAGGGCGATTGCGCGGGCCGTGGCCTGGCTTCATAAGTGCTCATCGCAGCCTCCAGAATCAAGCTATGCAAAAAGCGAGGGCGGCGCCGCGCGGCATCCAGTCCTCGGCTGGCACCCCCGTACCGTCAGTATTGTATTTGTCCGGCAGGAGTCCGCCAAGCTGGATGAAAATGCCGAGCATCGCCCGAGGGATGCCTGAAGCAGGCGGCGCCGCCGCACTTTGGGAAGCCGCGCCCGCGGCGCCCGGCAGTACTCCCGACAGCGCACTACAAGGGCTCACCTGCGCCCCGACCTGCGGCGCCGTCCGTCCCGCTGCAGCTTCACACTTTTAGGTGCAGTCCGGGGCGCACGTGCTGCATTCTAACCTGGGGCCTGGCCCGCAGTCGGGCCCAGGGAGAGATACATTGTCCGAGCAGCAGAGAAGTGGCAGCGCGGCGCCGGAGGCGGTCCACGACGCGGACATGCTCACCGCCACGGTGCCGCGGCCGGTCGACCCCCGCCCGGGACCCGCCGGCGCCGCCCCGGCAGCCGCCCAGAGCACGCCGCTTGCCGCGCAGCGTATCGGCCGCTACGCCGTCTTGCGGCAGCTCGGCCAGGGCGGCATGGGGGTCGTGCTCGCCGCCTACGATGAGGAGCTCGACCGGCGGGTCGCGGTCAAGCTCCTGCGCGACCACAGCGCCCACGCCTTCGAGCACCGCATGCGCATCTTCCGCGAGGCCCAGGCCATGGCGCGGGTGTCCCACCCCAACGTCGTGCAGGTCTACGAGGTCGGGGAGTTCGGGCCGCCGGGGAGCCGCAACAGCCACGTGTTCATCGCGATGGAGTTCATCGACGGGGTGACCCTGTACGACTGGCAGCGCCAGGACGGCCGCTCGTGGGAGGACATCCTGCGGGTCTACCTGGCGGCCGGTCAGGGACTTCTGGCGGCGCACGAGTCGGGCCTGGTCCACCGCGACTTCAAGCCGGACAACGTGCTGGTCGGCAGCGACCAG